>JADBJL010000002.1 GCA_014874455.1 Thermomicrobiaceae bacterium | reverse complement strand
GATCTTTCGTCCGGTGCTGCCCGCTGCGGGCTGTTCTGGTATGGTATGGCTCGAGTGATGCAGCGGCCTCTGAAGGCCTGATGCGTCGAGCAGGGAGAGACGAGGAGGAGCTGAGATGAAGTACGACCCACGCGTGGAGGCGCTCATTCGCGAGGCAACCGTTCGGCGCTACGACAGGCGGACGATCCTCAGGCGCGCCGCGCTGCTCGGCCTCTCGACCCCGGCTGTGGCCATGGTGCTCGCCGCCTGCCGCCAAGCAGAGGCTCCGGGGCAGACGCCTGCCCCGCCGCAGACACCCGCTGCCGGGCAGACTCCAGCTCCAGCCGCCTCGCCTACCGCCGAGCAAGCAACCGGCGGCATCGTCAACGTCAGCAATACGCTCGGCGACAAGCAGATCGGCAACCCGATCTTGAACGGCGGCGACTACTGGGTCGAGTGGCTCTGCTTCAGTAAGCTGGTCAAGTACGACGACAAGGGCAACATCATCCCCGACCTAGCGGAGCGGTGGGAGTATAGTAACGATGGCCTGACGCTGACCTTCCACCTCTACGAGGCGAAGTGGCACGACGGCACGCCGTTCACCGCTGCCGATGTGCTCTTCACCTTTGAGAAGATCAAGGATGAGAAGACCGATACGTCGTATGGCTCGCGCCTCCAGGTCGGCGGTGAGTGGGTGACTTGGGAAGCGCCCGACGACCGCACAGTCGTCATCAAAATGAAGGAGCCGTTCGCCCCCTTCCTCTACGGTCTCTCCCAGATCTCCATCATCCCGAAGCACCTGCTTGAGAACTCCAGCGATATCAATACCGACCCGTTCAATACGAAGCCAGTCGGCACCGGGCCGTTCAAGTTCGTCGAGTGGAACCCCTCCCAGTGGATCCGCTTCGAGCGCTACGACGACTACCACAAGGGCCGGCCAGCGGCCGACGGCTACACCGCCTTCTTCATGAAGGACACCAACGCTGGCGCCGCGGCGCTCGAGCGTGGCGAGATCGACATGATGTTCGTCCCGCCGGAGATGCAGCCGCGCTACGAGAACGACCCGAGCTTCATGCTACTCAATTATGTCTACTACACGCCGATCACGCTCGCCTTCAACCACAAGCACCCGATCCTCAAGGATCTCAACGTCCGCAAGGCGATCGCCCATGCGATCGACAAGAAATCGCTCACCGATACGGTCACCAAAGGACGGGGCTTGCTGGCCGACAACCAGTATGCGGTGACTGGGCCGCTCGACAAGTACAACGACTACGACAACGTCAACTATTCGAAGGAGTACCCCTACGATCCTGAGCTGGCCAAGAAGATCCTCGACGACGCCGGCTGGACACCGGGCCCCGACGGTATCCGGCAGAAGGACGGCCAGCGCATGTCCTTCACCTTGCTCACCTACTCCGGGTTCGACGAGTACAAGAACGACCAGGTGATTCTCCAGCAGATGCTCGGGGCGATCGGGATCGAGATCGTGCCGCAGGTGCTCGAGTACACCACGCTCGAGCAGATGTGGCATAACCCAGACGACGACCCGCTGGGGCGCGCGATGGAAGTGCAGGAATGGCCGCACCCCTTCGAGCAGGATCCCGATGTCTACAACGAGCTCCACTCGGCGAACTGGCCGCCAGGTGACAACTACATGTGGTTTAAGGACGAGGAGGTCGACCGGTTGATCGATCTCGGCCGGACGACCGTCGACCCGGAGGAGCGGGTTAAGGTCTACCATCAACTTGATCAGGCCCGACTCAAGACACTCCCCGCCCTGCCGCTCTACTGCGCGGTGGACGGCTGGGTTGTCAGCCGGCGACTGGGTGGCATCCCGGAGGACACGCCCAGCATCCGCTGGTATCATCGCGCCTTCCCGGAGAAGATCTACAAGAAGCAGCAGTAACGCCGTCCCCGGTCAGGCCGGGCTGCCCGGCCTGAGCGGGAAGCGCTGGCGAGGGACAGGACATGACCGCGTACATCGTGCGGCGACTCCTCTGGATGATCCCGCTGCTGGTGGGGGTGTCGGTCATCACTTTCGCCATGCTCAAGCGCATCCCTGGCGATCCGGTGACCGTGATGCTGCTGGAGTCGCGCAGCTCTGGGCGAGTGATCACCGAGGCCGATCGCGAGCGGCTGCGCAAGCAGTACGGGCTAGACAAGCCTGCATATCTTCAGTACTTCGACTGGCTCGGTGAGGTGCTGCGGGGTAACCTGGGCACCTCGATCCGGATGAAGCAGCCGGTCACCGAGGTGATCAAGCAGAGACTCCCTAATACGATTAAGCTGGCCGGCGTCTCGTTGGTCATCACGCTGGCCATCGCCCTGCCGCTGGGGATCCTCTCGGCCGTGCGGCAATACTCCTGGCTCGACTACCTGTTGACTGCGTTCAACTTCGTCGGCATCTCGATTCCGCAGTTCTGGCTCGCACTGATGCTCCTCTATCTCTTTGCGGTGAAGATCCAGCTCCTGCCGGTTCGCGGCATGAGCAGCCCCTACGTCGAGCCCGGCTTCTGGAACCACTTCGTCGACTCCGTCACCCACTACATCCTACCGGTGGCCTCGGTCACCCTGGCCAGCCTGGCCGGCTATATGCGCTACCAGCGCGCCGCTATGCTCGAGGTCATCCGGCAGGACTACATCCGGACGGCACGGGCCAAGGGTCTCCCTGAGCATGTCGTCATCCTCAAGCACGCCTGGCGCAACGCGCTGATCCCGATCGTCACGTTGCTCGGCTACGTGCTGGTGATCCTGGTCGAAGGCTCGATCGTGGTCGAGGCAATCTTCTCCTGGCCGGGCATGGGCCTGCTCGCCGTGGACTCGCTCCAGCAGCGGGACTACCCCGTTGTGATGGCCATCGTCATGCTCTCGGCCGTGCTCATCATGATCGGCACGCTGCTGTCGGACATCCTGTACGCCATCGTCGATCCGAGGGTACGCTATGATTGATCGCGACGCGGCTTTCGAGCGAGTGGACGTGTCCACTGGCCAGCGCGCGGCGCTCGCGCTCGAGGAGCTGGTCACCGAGCGGCCGGAGAGTCCCTGGCGGCTCACCTGGCGCCGCTTCCTGCGTCATCGCCTGGCAGTGGTGAGCGCCGTGTTCCTCCTCGCGCTCTTCGCGACTGCGCTCCTAGCTCCCTGGATCGCTCCCTACGACCCGAACGCGATCGACCTGCAGTTGGCCCAGTTCGGCCGACCGGCCTCTCCCAGCCTGGCTCATCCGATGGGGAGCGATCAGGTGGGGCGCGACCTCCTCTCGCGCCTCATCTACGGCTCGCGCGTCTCGCTGGCCGTCGGCTTCCTGGCCACCGGCATCTCGATCGCCGTCGGCGCTGCGTTAGGGGCGATTGCCGGCTACCTCGGCCGCTGGGTCGATATGGCCATCATGCGTCTGGCCGACCTGCTGCTCGCCTTCCCACCGCTGCTCTTCCTAATGGGAGTGCTGGCTGGTTTTCGCAGTCCTACTATCTTGATCATCTCGGCTGCTATCGGCGTCATTGGCTGGATGAACGTCGCCCGCCTGGTGCGCGGTGAGTTCCTGACGCTGCGCACCCGCGAGTACGCGGAAGCGGCGCGCGCCATCGGCGTGCCAACCTGGGCGATCATCTTCCGCGAGCTGCTGCCCAACGCGATGGGGCCGATCATCGTGGCGGCCACGCTAGGCATTCCAGCCGCTATCCTGACCGAGTCCACACTCTCCTTCCTGGGCTTCGGCATCCAGCCGCCGACCGCCTCCTGGGGCAATATGCTCCAGGGTGCCTTCAACTACCTGCGAGACTATCGCGCCTGGTGGATGGGCTTCTATCCTGGCCTGATGATCGCCCTCACGGTGCTGGCGTTCAATTTCGTCGGCGACGGACTGCGCGACGCGCTCGACCCGCGGTCGCGGATCGACTAGCGAGGATGGGGAAGACGTGGAGACGACAGGCTCCCGCCGCGACCAGCCGCTGAGCGCTCCGACCGGTGACGAGCTGCTGCGCGTCGAGGAGCTGCGCACTTACTTCTTCCACCGCGGCACGACTGTTCGGGCTGTCGACGGGATCAGCTACCAGCTCAACCGGGGTGAAGTGCTCGGCGTGGTCGGTGAATCGGGGAGCGGCAAGACGGTCAGCGGCCTCTCGCTCCTGCGACTGATCGATAGCCCACCCGGGCGGATCGTCGGCGGGCGCATCTGGTTCGACGGCCAGGATCTGCTCAGCCTTACCGAGGCTGAGATGCGCGAGATCCGCGGCAACGAGATCGCCATGATCTTCCAGGAGCCGCTCACCTCGCTCAACCCGGTCTTCACCGTCGGCGACCAGATCGTCGAGGCTCTCGTCCTCCACCGGGGCATGACCAAGGCGCAAGCGCGAGAGGAGGCGATCAGCTTGCTCGCGCGGGTCGGCATCCCCAATCCGGCCGAGCGCTTCAAGGCCTACCCGCACCAGCTCTCCGGCGGCATGCGCCAGCGCGCGATGATCGCGATGGCCCTCTCCTGTCGCCCCAAGCTCTTGATCGCCGACGAGCCGACGACGGCGCTCGACGTCTCGATCCAGGCCCAGATCCTGGAGCTGATGAAGGAACTCCAGCGTGACTTCCGGATGGCGATGATCTTCATCACGCATGACCTGGGCGTGATCTCCGAGGTCTGCGACAAAGTCAACGTGATGTACGCCGGGCGCATCGTCGAGCAGGGCACGACGCCGCAGCTCTTCACCAGTCCTAGGCATCCCTACACCTGGGGACTACTGGACTGCCTGCCCAAGATCGACGAGTCGCGCCGGCAGCGGCTGACCCCCATCATCGGCCAGCCGCCCAACCTGGCCCGGCTACCGAGTGGCTGTACCTTCCATCCCCGCTGCCCCTACGCCTGGGAGAAGTGCCGCGTCGAGGAGCCGCCGCTGTTCCGCCTGCCGGAGGGCCAGACCGTGCGCTGCTGGCTCTACGAGCCGTCGCGGGACGAGGCCCCGGTTCGCCTCATTACTCGCGAGGAGATCGAGGTTCGCCGCGTGGTCGACCACCGCCCGCTCCTCGAAGTCCAGGGGCTGGTCAAGCACTTCCCGATCACTCGCGGCATCCTGCAGCGCAAGGTGGCCGACGTGGTGGCCGTCGACGGGATCGACTTCACCGTCAACCGCGGCGAGACGCTCGGCCTGGTCGGCGAGTCCGGCTGCGGCAAGACGACCACCGGACGGCTCGTCCTCCGGCTGCTGGAGCCGACCGCGGGAACCATCCGCTTCGACAGCGTGGATCTCCGCTCGCTGAAAGGCGACCAGCTCCGCTCCTTCCGCCGGCGGATGCAGATCGTGTTCCAGGATCCCTTCTCCTCGCTCAACCCCCGCCGGACGGTCGGGAGCATCATCGCCCAGCCGATCGAGGTGCACCGGCTGGCCCAGGGGCGCGAGGTGGAGGAGCGGGTACGTCACATCCTCGAGCGCGTCGGGCTTAACCCCGTCTACGCCAACCGCTACCCGCACGAGTTCTCCGGCGGCCAGCGGCAGCGTATCGGCATCGCCCGCGCCATCGCGGCTAACCCGGACTTCATCGTCCTCGATGAGCCGGTCTCGGCGCTCGACGTCTCGATCCAGGCACAGATCATCAACCTCCTCCAGGATCTCCAGCTCGAGCTGGGGCTGAGCTATATCTTCATCGCCCACGACCTGAGCGTCGTCCGAGCCGTCAGCGACCGCGTCGCTGTCATGTACCTGGGCAAGATCGTCGAGCTGGCCGACAACGCCGAGTTCTACGGTAACCCGCTGCACCCCTACACCAAGGCGTTGCTCTCGGCCGTGCCGCGCATCGACCCGGCTCGCCGCGGCGCGCGCCAGCGCATCATCCTGCCGGGGGATGTGCCGAGCCCGATCAACCCGCCATCCGGCTGCCGCTTCCACACCCGCTGCCCGTACCGCTTCACCCCGTGCGACAAGATCGAGCCGCGTCTGCGTGACATCGGCAGCGGGCACTTCGTCGCCTGCCACCTCTACGACCCCGAGTTCGCCGAGCAGGCCGGCCTGGCTGGTAAGGCCATTCCGGCGACCGAGGCGGCCGTCGGGTCACCCGGCCAGGGATGAGGTGAGTTGCCACGACCCGCCGCTCCAGGGCTCGACTGCCGATCCATCCAATTCGGGTCGTCCGCGTGGGCACTTGGCTGTTTGCACAGCCGGCGCGTGCGGCTATCCTCCTCCCCTGGAGTGCGCTGCGCTCCAGGTGCTGAAGGGCGCTGTCGATGACACAGGTAGCTACCGCAACCCGCGAGCTGATCCTGGCCAATCTCGAGGCGGTACGCGGCCGCATCCGGGAGGCATGCCGCCGGGCTGGCCGCTCGCCGGACGAGGTCGAGCTGCTGCTGGTGACCAAGACCGTGCCTCCCGAGCGGATCCGGGTCGCCATTGAGGCCGGCGAACGCCTGGTCGGCGAGAACAAGGCCCAGGAAGCGCTGGCCAAGTACGCGGAGCTGAAAGATCTGCCAGCCGAGTGGCACTTCATCGGTCATCTCCAGACGAACAAAGTCAAGGACGTGCTCACCTTTACCAGCATGATCCAGTCGGTCGACCGGATCCGGCTGGTGGAGAAGCTCGACCAGCATCTCCAGCGCCTCGGCCGCAGCCTCGACATCCTGATCCAGGTCAACACGTCGTACGAGGAGAGCAAGTTCGGCGTGGCGCCGGAAGAGACGCTCGCGTTCGTCCGGCAGGTGGCGCGCTACGATACGCTCAACATCAAGGGGCTGATGACCATCGGCAAGCTCTCGGCCGACCCCGAGGACGCGCGCCGCTGCTTCCGGCTGCTGCGGCAGCTCCGCGACCGGATCGCCGAAGAGGGTATCCCGCGCGTGCGCATGGACATCCTCTCGATGGGCATGTCGGGCGATCTGGAGGTCGCGATCGAAGAGGGCTCGACCATGGTACGGGTGGGCACCGCCGTCTTCGGCCCGCGGCCGCAGCCAGATAGCCACTACTGGAGCGAGAGAGCGAAGGCGCGCTGACTGACTCCCTCACGCCAGGAGCTCATCGACGGTTAGCTCGAGATCGGGAAACGCCTGCGGCGCCAGCCGAGCACCACGGCCGAGCACCTGGGCTGAGCGGTAGCCTCCGTCCGGACGAGGGTCACGGTAGACGAAGACCTGCTCCCCAGCCAGATCGATCAGCCATATCTCCGGGATCCCGTACCGGCCGTACAGCGGCACCTTGACGTCCCGGTCGTAGCGCAGCGAGGTGTCGCTGATCTCGATCAGCCAGAGCACGTCCTCGGCGCCAGGGCCGCCCTCCGCGTAGAAGTCCGCCCGCGGCCGCAGCACCACCAGGTCCGGCTGTGGCTCAGAGTCCGAGCCCAGCCGGATCGGCCCCTGGGGTTGAACGATCGCCTGACCTCTGAGGGCTGGCACCAAGCGCTGGTTCAGCCGATTTACACACGCCTGGTGCCGCCAGCCGATCGGGCTCATCTCGACGATCTCCCCCTCGATCAGCTCCACCCGGTCGTCCTCGCCGAGGATGCCAGCCTCGGCCATCCGGTGGTACTCGTCTACCGTAAAGCGCCGGCGGGTGATCAGCTCAGCGACGACCATCGTGCTCTGCCTCTCCACGACGAGATCCTTTCGAGCACCGTGGTCTAGAGATACCACAGCGCAGGCCTACCTGCCATACAACGCGCTGTCGCCTCGCCTACCCGAGATGCCCGCGCGGGATACCGGTGTTATACTCGCACATACGTTCCGCATCCCTCTCTTCTGTCGCACGCAGGTGTCATGGTGACCGGCATGGTGGCACAGCATCGCAACGAGCCAGGCCCGCTCCTGGTCGGCAGGGCCCGCGAGCTGGCGACGCTCCGGGAGTGCCTCACCGCGACTCTGACTGGGAGCGGCTGTCTCGTTCTGATCGGCGGAGAAGCCGGGATCGGTAAGACCGCCCTGGCGGCTGCGCTTGCCCAGGAGGCCCGGGCACAAGGGGTGCTGGTGCTGGCCGGCTACTGCTACGACCTGACGGAGACCCCACCCTACGGGCCGTGGATCGAAGTGCTCTCCCAGGCACCGCCGCCTGATCGCCCGACGCTGCCACCGCTGGGCGACGCCGCCGGGCGAGCGACCAACCAGGCGGCGCTCTTCGCGCACGTGCGGGAATTCTTCCGGGCCGTTGCCCAGGAGCAGCCGCTCATGCTACTGCTCGAAGATCTGCACTGGGCCGACTCTGGTAGCCTCGACCTGCTGCGCTTCCTGGCTCGCAGCGCCGCGATGCTGCCGCTCCTGATCGCCGTCACTTACCGGACGGACGAGCTAACGCACCGCCATCCGCTCTTCGCCCTCTTCCCACTGCTCGTCCGCGAGACGAGCGCGATCCGCCTCGACCTGCGCCGGCTCGAGCTCGACCACGTGCGCGAGCTCGTCGCGGCGCGCTACCGCCTGTCGAGAGGCGACGAGGATCGCCTCGTGGGCTACCTGGGCGACCGCGCCGAGGGCAACCCGCTCTACATCGTCGAGCTGCTGCGCACGCTCGAGGAGGAGCGGCTGCTCCAGCCAGAGGGCGACGCCTGGCTCCTCGGCGACCTGACCCAGGCCCGCGTGCCCCTGCTCCTGCGCCAGGTGATCGAGGCCCGCCTGTTGCGCCTCGGCCAGACAGCCCACACTCTCCTGTCTGTCGCGGCCGTTATCGGCGAGGAGGTGCCGCTCAGCCTGTGGAGCGCAGTCAGCGAGATCTCCGAAGAGCCCCTGCTCGAGGTCGTGGAGGCCGCGGTGGAGGCTCGCCTGCTGGACGCCCCAAGCGGCGGCGAAGCCGTGCGGTTCGCGCACGCGCTGATCCGGGAGACGCTCTACGAGGGCCTGCTCCCTCCGCGGCGGCGGGCCTGGCACCGCCGCGTCGCCGAGTCGCTGCTCGCCCTCCCGGCTCCCGACCCCGACGCGGTCGCCTACCACCTGCAGCGGGCCGGCGATCCGCGCGCCGCCGAATGGCTGATCCGGGCAGGCGAGCGTGCCCAGCGCGCCTACGCGCTGCTGACTGCCGCCGAGCGCTACGAGGCCGCTCTCCAACTGCTGGAAGCGCAGGGTGCCCCGGCGGGCGAGCGGGCCAGGCTCCTCTATCGCCTGGCCCGGATGCGCCGCTACGCCGATCCTCGCCAGGCGCTCGGCTATCTTGACGATGCCATCGCGCTGGCAGAAGAGGCCGACGACCACGCCCTGGCCGCATACATCGACTGCTTTCGCGGTGGTCTCCGCTGCGCCAGTGGCCAGATCCGGATTGGCCTGGCTGAACTCGAAGCTGGCGTCGCGGCCATCGACGCGCTCAGCCCTGAGGAACGCGCCCGGCTGCGCGCGTTCCAGGAGCAGCTCGGCGATCCGCCAGACGAGTACCACTACCGTGGGGCATTGGTGACCTGGCTGGCCATTGCCGGACGCGGCACTGAGGCACTGGCACTGGGAGCACAGCTCGATACCCGCCCGCCGGCACACGCCCTCGGCACCTCCGGCTACGCCAACGCCTGGCGCGGCATAGCGAGCGCGCTCGCCACGCTGGGGCGGCCGGAGGAGGCACGGCAGGCCTACGCGCGAGCATCGGCTGCCTATCGCGCTGTCGAGCACCACTACCAGGTCGGCAATGCGCTGCTGCTGGAGCTGTTCGAGGTCGTGCTGCCGTACCGCGCTGACGACCTCGCGGAGCGCCGCCGCCTAGCACAGGCTGCCGAGCAGGCATGGGCGCGGGCCAGTGGCGCCCTCTCCGATCTCCCCCCGCGCTTCGCCTGGCTGCCGCTCTTGCTCATCGAAGGCGGCTGGGCCGAGGCGCGCGAGCTGGCGCTGACGGTCTCGGCGCCCGGCGAGCGGACCAACTGGCGACCGTTCGCCCGGATGATGCTCGCGCTGCTCGCGCGCGAGCAGGGTCAGCCCGAGCTGGCCTGGCGGCTGATCCGGGAGCATCTGCCGGCCGGCCCTGCCAGCGAGCCGGGCAATGCCATCCTGCTCGATACCCTCCCGCTCCAGCGCCTGGCCGCCTCACTGGCGCTCGATGCCGGGAATCTCGAGTTGGCCAGAGCCTGGCTCGAGGCGCACGAGCGCTGGCTGGCCTGGAGCGGCGCGGTGCTCGGACGCGCCGAGGGGCACCTCGGCTGGGCCGCGTACCACCGCACGTCCGGCAAGCCGGCTCTGGCTCGACGTCACGCCGAGCAGGCGCTGGCCTGTGCCGAGCAGCCGCGCCAGCCGCTGACCCTGCTCGCCGCGCACCGGCTGATGGGCGAGCTCGACACCCAGGCGCGGCGCTACGGCGAAGCGGCGGCTTACCTCGACACTGCCCTCGCCCTGGCCGACGCCTGCGACGCACCCTTCGAGCGGGCGCTCAGCCTGCTGGCGCTCGCCGAGTTGCGCCGGGTAACCGGGCAACTCGAAAGCGCCCGGTCGCTCATCGACGAGGCCCGCGCGACCTGCGGCTCGCTCGGCGCGATCCGAGCGCTGGCGCTGGCCGATGCGCTCGCCGGCCAAGTCAGTGGCCGGACAGCGGCCGGCGCTCCTGCTGGCCTCACCCCGCGGGAGGTCGAGGTACTCCGCCTCGTGGCGGAAGGACTGACCGACGCTCAGGTCGCCGAGCGCCTCTTCCTCAGTCCGCGCACCGTCAGCCAGCACCTCCGCTCCATCTACACCAAGCTGGGCATCTCCTCGCGCGCCGCGGCCACTCGCTACGCCATCGAGCATGGGCTGCTGTAAGCGCGGATGCTCATCGTACGTACGCACTCCCCTCCTCTTCCAGGTTACGTCCACCCGCGAGCGGTCGTAGCACTCGATATACCGTACGTACGCAGGTCTTGTCTGCGTAATCCTACGTATCGGTCGCAGCGCGGAGTGTTTCCGAACACCTGTTCCAAATTGCGCAGTCTTGACGATGTGCGGGGACAGCCTGCCGCCTAAGCTAGAGACGTGACGACGTGGACAGCGACGACGCTCAGGAAGGAATGCTCCCGATGGACGATTGGAGCCCGATTGCAGTGTACGAGGTCGTGCGGGTGATGCGGCGAGAGCGAGCTCAATGGTACGAGACCACGGCCACGTTGCACGGCGTGATGCCCGAACGGCGTCGACCGCGCACCATGCTGGCAGGGATCGCTGCGTGGCTGCTACAGCTTGGCCGCGGGGCCTGACCCCCAGCCGCTTCGGCAGGGCATCCTGGTCGAAAGGACAGGGGCAGTCACAACGGCAACGACGCAGACTCTGATGAGGCTAGCGACCGGGAGAGGTGCAACCGTGATGAACTACTACGAGATCGAGAAACTGAGCGAGCACCGGCGCAGTGAGCTGGAGCGCCGGCTGAGCGAGAAGGTCAAGCTGCAGGAAGCTGGTGTGGCTACCGGCCTGTCTATCAGAACAGCAGCGGCGCGTGCCCTGCTGGCCCTCGCCCATCGCCTCGACCCGCACCTCGCTGCGCTGCAAGTGCGGCAGGGCGAGGTCGCTCACCGGCCCGGCTGCTGAGCCCGGGTTCCATATCCCCTCCCCAACCACGCGCCGCCCCACCGCCAAGGTCGGGCGGCGCTTCCCGCTCACACGCGTGCTCACTGTCTGGCCGCTCTCCACCGCTGGGAGGCTAGCCGCGCGGTACCTCGACCGATGAGTGCTCCAGAATGCTGGCGCTCATCGACGTACCGCCCGCGCGCCGAAGTCCGGGAAAGACACGGCCACCGCGCGTTGACAGCCCGCACTGCGGCGGTCAGAATCCGGTGGGACCGCGTGGAAGGGAAGGAGGGCACGCGATGGGTCCTGAGGTCTTCCGCTCGCTCGAGTTCCGGCTGATCGGGCCGCACCGTGGGGGACGGGTGGTGGCAGTGGCCGGGCACCCCACCGAGCCGGGCACGTTCTACTTCGGCGCCTGCGCTGGCGGCGTCTGGAAGACGACGAACGGCGGCTCCCATTGGGAGAACATCTCCGACGGCTTCTTCGGTACCGCAGCCGTCGGCGCTATCGCCGTCAGCGAGGCCGACCCCAACGTGATCTACGTCGGCACCGGCGAGGCGTGCATCCGCGGCAACGTCTCCCACGGCGACGGCGTCTACAGGTCGACCGACGGCGGCCGCACCTGGCAAAACGTCGGGCTGCGCGACACCCGCCATATCGGCAAGATCGTGATCCACCCCCACGACCCGGACATCGTCTACGTCGCCGCGCTGGGCCACGCCTTCGGCCCCAACGAGGAGCGCGGCGTCTTCCGCTCGAAGGACGGCGGCAAGACTTGGGAGAAGGTGCTCTACAAGAGCGAGCGGGCCGGCGCTATCGACGTGACGATCGACGCGCAGAACCCCCGCGTCCTTTACGCCGCTATCTGGCAGACCCGGCGCTACCCCTGGGCACTGGTGAGCGGTGGCGAGGAGTCCGGCATCTGGCGCTCGTTCGACGGCGGTGACACCTGGGAGGAGATTACCCGCAAGAAGGGCCTGCCCAAGGCGACAGTACTCGGCCGGATCGGCCTGGCCGCCTCGCCCCCGCGCTCCGGCCGCGTCTGGGCCCTGATCGAGGCCGACGACGGTGGCCTCTTCCGCTCCGACGACTACGGCGAGACCTGGGAGCGTTGCTCGGAAGACCTCGAGCTGCGCCGCCGCCCCTGGTACTACATGCACGTGATCGCCGATCCGGCCGATGCCGATACGGTGTGGGTCATGAACCTCCAGGCCTGGAAGTCGGTGGACGGCGGCAAGACCTTCGAGAACGTGCCGACGCCCCACGGCGACAACCACGCGCTCTGGATCGACCCGAAGAATCCTCGCCGGATGATCAACGGCAACGACGGCGGCGCCTGCGTCAGCTTCGACGGCGGGCAGACCTGGACGTTGCCGCTCAACCAGCCGACGGCGCAGTTCTATCACGTCACCGTCGACAACCAGGTGCCCTATAACGTCTACGGCTCCCAGCAGGACAACTGGGCCATGCGCCTGCCGAGCATCGGCTTCGAGGGCGCGATTAGCTGGATCAATTACGTCGAGCCGGGCGGCGGCGAGAGCGGCTACATGGCCGTCAGCCCCACGCCGCCCCACCGGGTCTTCGGCGGCGGCATCGGCACCGGGATGGGCCACGGGCGGCTGATCGCCTGGGATCCCCGCACCGGCCAGAAGCGCAATGTGACGGTCTGGCCGGAGGTGCACGGCTTCGGTGTCGGCGCCGACTACCACAAGTACCGCTTCCAGTGGACGTTCCCGATCGAGTTCTCCCCCCACGACCCCAACACCCTCTACGTCACCTCCAACGTCGTCCACCG
>JADBJL010000053.1 GCA_014874455.1 Thermomicrobiaceae bacterium | reverse complement strand
CCGGCGACGCCGATCCCGACGGCCCCGCCGCCGGCGACGCCCCCGGCCACCCCGACGACGCCGACGCCGACGCCCACGGCCACCCCGACGGCCACGCCCACGGCCACCCCGACGGCCACGCCGACGGCCACCTCGACGACCCCGACGGCGACGCCGACGACCCCGACGGCCACCCCGACAGTCACGGTGACGACCACGCCGGCAGGCACGCCGGAGCCGACCGCGACCCCGACGCCACGGCCGCGGCGGACACCGACCCCGACTCCGAGCCCAACCCCGACCCCGCGGCCGACACGGACGCCGACCCCGACTCCGACGCCGACCGCCACCCCCACGGCGACCCCGACGGCCACGCCGACGCCGGTGAGCGAGGCCTCGCCGGCCACGGCGACGCCGACACCCGAGCCGAGCCCGACTACCCCGGTGAGTGAGGCCTCGCCAGCCACCGCGACGCCGACCCGGGTAAGCGAGGCGTCGCCGGCCGTGAGCACGCCGCCACCGCAGGTACTACCGGTGACCGGCCGCGGCGACAGCGGCTCGGGGATGCTCTGGCTACTGACGGGGCTGGGGAGCCTGTTGATGGCAGCCGGCGCCGGCCTCGAGTTGCACCGGCGCTCGCGCCGCGGCACCCGGGCCTAGCCGGACGTGACCAGCCGAGATGAGCCCGACCGGGGGCGACTGAAGCGGTCGCCCCCGGTTCCTGTCCTCGCCGGGGAAAGCGCGCGATCTGCTTCAGGTCTGCCAGAAGACTTCGGGCAGCGACCGGTCTCCTATGAGATTGTAGGGGCGAATAATCATTCGCCCCTACCGACTGCCACAGGCCGCTGGGGTCACCGGGCGGCAAGCGTTCTGGTGGGGCGACCGGCCGGTCGCCCCTACGGCCTCGTCGTCTCTACCGGGAGTGCCGGCTGGGCCAGCAGCGGCAACAGCAGCGCCTCCCAGCACGCCGCCACCGCCTCGCGCAGCCGCTCGGTCGTCACGATCCGCACCAGGCGCCGATGCTCCTCGTAGCGCTTGAAGTCCTCGTCCGAGAGCCCGACCACCTCCGTCCAGGGCATCAGCTCCCGGAAGCCGACCGGTGGCCGCTCGAAGAGCACCCAGACGTCGGTGCTCCAGCGCTCCGGCTTGGGCACGTCGACCAGGATCTCCCAGTCGGCCACCTCGTCACCCAGCATCGCGCTCAGCCGCCGGGCCATCTCGACCTCGAGCGCGCGGCGCTGGGCCGGCGCGTAGAAGAGCCCGCTCAGGTAGCGGTACAGCTCCGGCGCGCGGGCGCTCACCTCTAGCGCCCGCTTGTGCAGCCGCCGCTCGCGCAGCCGCTCGACCAGCGCGCGGGTGCTCGCCGGCATCCCGGAGCCGCCCAGCCGCTCCAGCAGCGAGGCGTCGTCGTGGCGCGGCAGCTCGGCGGGGTCGATCGCGCCGGCCAGCAGCGCGTCCTGCACCGCGCGCAGGAGCATCGCCATGCAGGCCCGGTTGGTGTGGTGCCAGTAGACGTTGTCGAACATCTCCTGCCGGGCGTTGATCAGCGAGTGCAGCGGACTGACCCCCTTGGCGGTGACCACGATGCGCCGCTGGCCCTGGACGACCGCCGGGCGAAGGGCGTCGAGCAGCCGGGGCGTGTCCACCCCGCCATAGGGGACGTTGCAGTGGCGGGCGTCGCGCGGCAGATAGTCGAGCTTGTCGACGTCGAGCGGGCCGCTCAGCAGGCCGCGCAGTAGCCGGTCGGCTGGCGGCAGCTCGCCGCGGGGAGCCACCAGGCGAGCTACCCGGCCGGGATCGACCCGCCACTCGCGCTCCAGCACCTCGGCGACCTCGCCGCTCTCGATCAACCGGCGGCCGACCTCCTCGTGTGGGAGCACCGGCGGGCCGAGCTCCTCGATCGCGTGGCTGAACGGGTAGTGACCGATGTCGTGGAGCAGCGCGGCGGCGACCGCGGCCCGTGCGGCCGCGTCGTCGATCAGCCCCTCGCGGTCGTAGCGCCGGACGGAGGCGACTGCTTGGCGCATCAGGTGCATGACGCCGAGCGAGTGCTCGAAGCGGGTGTGCTTGGCGCCCGGCCAGACCTTGCTGACGAAGCCGAGCTGCTGGATCCGGTCGAGTCGCAGGAAGGCCGAGGTGCCGATCAGCGCCACCTCGGCGGCGGTCAACGGGATCCGGTCGTAGAGGCTGTCGCGGATCGTGGTGACCCAGGCCTGGTCGGGCAGCGTCGTCATGGCGTCTCCCGCTCGCTCTGGCTGATTCTAGCACGTCCTCGAACGCGTGTTCGCGGCGCTCTCCCCTCACCCCGACCCCTCTCCCGTACCCGCGGGAAATGGGAGCATGGCTCCCCTCACCCCCAGCCCCTCTCCCACACACTCGGGAGAGGGGAGTTCGTGGACAGGGTCAGATGCCCATCGACATCCCCTCTCCCGCACACGCAGGTGAGGGGGTGGCGATACCCCCTCACCCTCGACCCCTCTCCCGTACCCGCGGAAGAGGGGTGGCGAAGCCGGGGTGAGGGAGGCGCGATCCGGGGCCTCAGAGACTGATCGACTCTCAGCCGATCCGGCAATTGCGGCGGTACAATCCCTTGCCGGAGACGTGCGCGTGCGTTCGCGCGAGGAGGAAGCGCTATGCCCGTGCTCCGGACGGCGATGCTCTGGCTGGCCCGCCAGCCGCAGGTGGCCGAGCTGATCAGGAGCGCGCCGGTCACCCAGCCGGTGGTTCGTCGCTTCGTAGCGGGCGAGACGCTGGAGGAAGCCGTCGAGGCTGTCCGCGAGCTGAACCGGCGGGGCATGTCAGCCACGCTCGACGTCCTGGGTGAGAACGTCACCGACGAGCACGAGGCGCGGGCTGCGACCGAGACCTACCGCATCGTGCTCGACCGGATCGCCGGCAGCGGCATCGACAGCACGATCTCGGTCAAGCTCACCATGCTGGGGCTCGATATCAGCGACGAGTTCTGCCGGGAGAACCTGGAGTCGATCGTCGCCCACGCCCGGAAGCTGGGGAACTCCGTGGCGGTGGACATGGAGGGCTCGGCCTACACCCAGCGGACGCTCGACCTCTTCTACAGCCTCCACCCGGTCTACGGCGACCATATCGAGCTGGTGCTCCAGGCCTACCTCTACCGCACCGAGCGCGACGTGCGCCAGGCGATCGAGCGCCAGGCGCGGGTGCGGCTGGTCAAAGGGGCGTACGCCGAGCCGCCGACGGTGGCCTATCCCTCGAAGCGGGCGGTGGACGCCGCCTATCGCCGGCAGATGGAGCTGCTCCTGGAGTTCGGCCGGTTCGTCGCCATCGCCACGCACGACGAGGCGATCATCCGCGTGGCCAAGGGCTTCGCCCGGCGCCTCGGCATCGGCCGCGAGAAGTTCGAGTTCCAGATGCTCTACGGGGTGCGGCGGGACATGCAGGAGCAGCTCGTGCGCGAGGGGTATGCCATGCGCGTCTACGTGCCCTTCGGCCGGCACTGGTATCCCTACTTCATGCGGCGCCTGGCCGAGCGCCCGGCCAACCTGCTCTTCGTCCTGCGCGAGCTCGCCCGGCGCTGAGCCGGCCGCCGCGAGCGTCAGGCTTCCGGCTCGGCCTTCGGCACCATGTAGATGCGGACGCCGTGCTTGATCAGCCGGTTGATCATCCGCACCCGGGTCTCGTGGCCGATTCGGCCCATCGGGGCGATCATCGGCACCCCGTGGAGCGCTCCCTTGGCCACGATCCACTCACGGAACTGCCGGTCGCTCATCCGCGCGACCGTGACGTTCTCGGTGCCTGGCCCGTCGTCGCGCGGGACGACGACGTAGATCCGGTGGAGATCTTCGGCCGTGATCTCCGGCTGTGGCGCCCGGTCGTGGCGCCCGTAGGGGAACCGTCCTCGGTACATGCTCCGGTTACTCCTCAGATGGAGCCCAGGGGCTCGCGCAGGCGACGGGAGCCACCGCTCAGCTCCTTCCGTCCCACGCGATGGTGCCGTCCAGCGCGATGACCGGCCGATCGTCGCCGGACAGGGCGTCCAGCATCCGCTGCGCGTCAGGGCTCAGCCAGCGGCCGGCGACCGCCGGGCGCGCGGGGAAGCCGGCCTTGCGCAGCATCTCGGCGCGCTCGATCGCCCGCGCGATGTCGGTCGTGCTCACGCCCCAGGAGACCTCGACGACCAGGTAGAGTTGTTCGGCCTCAGGCGTGTGGCCGCGGACGACGAGGTCTGCCTGCATGATGGCTTTGCGCTCGTCCCAGGTGATACGGCCTTCGTCGAGCGCGGGCTCGAGCAGGTCGTCCAGATGGGTGAGCGGCAGCGCACGCACGCGCCGGAGCTGTGGACTGCTGAAGAGGGCAGGCGCCTTTTCGCGGCAGATCGCCTCGAGGCGGATCTCCTTGAACCAGAGACTGTCGTCGGTCAGCACGACTGCTCGTTCAGCCAGCGCCGCGATCTGGGCCTCGATCCGATCCATGCGCTGGGCAAGCTCTCGGAGACGCGAGGCAAGCGCGGTGAGGTGAGACTCGGTCTCGGCCTGGCGGGCAGCGAGTTCGGCCAGCGCCGCTTCGGTGCGCTCCTGGCGCTCCGTCAGCCGCTCGATGGCGCTGGCGAGTTCGGCGAAGCGGCGCTCGGTCAGGGCCGGGAGCTGGAGCAACTCCTCGGTCAGCAGCGTCGCCCGCAGAGCATCTCGCCACTCCGGGTGCTCTCTGAGCAGGCGCAACAGTTCTGGCAGGTCATCGATCGTGAGCGGCACCGGACTCCCTCCACGCCCAATTTTATCGCGATACCCGCTGCCGCCGCGCCGATGCGGAGCTGAACCCGCGTGCGCCAGGGCTGCCGGGCGAACGGTCAGGCGGTCTCCCGCTCTGGACGGTCAATCGGCCTCGGAGGGCTCCGAGCCGGGCCGCCTGGTGCGCCGCCAGCGCAGGACGGCCGGAGTGGTGACCAGCCCGGTCAGGCCGGCGGCCAGACTGAGCAGGGCTGGCAGGTGAAGCTCGTCGCCGAGCCGTTGGGCGATCAGCGGGTCGTCCACCAGCATCCGGGCGGCGGTGACCGTCAGCACCAGCACGCCGAGCCAGATGAGAGCGGGGATGCGGTTCAGCAGGCGGGCGACCAGGCTGCTGCCGAAGAGCAGGAGCGGCATCGAGAGCAAGAGGCCGAAAACGAGTAGCTCGATGCTGCCGTGCGCGGCACCGCCCACCGCCAGCATGTTGTCGAGGCTCATGACCAGGTCGGCCAGGGTGATCGTCTGCACCGCGCCGAAGAACGACTCGGCCGGGGTGATGTTGTGCTCTCCGGTCTCCTGGCGGAGCAGCTTGTAAGCGATCCAGGCCAGTAGCAGCCCACCGCCAGCTTCGAGCAGCGGGATCGCCAGCAGCACGGCCGCCAGCGCGGTGAAAGTGACCCGCAGGCCGATCGCCCCAGCACCGCCCAGGACGATGGCCCAGCGCCGCTGGCGAGGCGGCAGCCGGTGGGCCGCCATGCCGATCACCAGCGCGTTGTCGCCGCTCAGGACGAGGTCGACGACGACGATGCTCAGGATACCCGTCAGGAGATGCGCGCTCGCCACGAGCCCTCTCGCTCTCGCGTTCCCGGTCGGCCCCTCGCGGCGGAGCCGACCATAACAATGCTACCAAGCCGTGGCTCTTCCTGGCCGATCTCGAAATTGCTGAATCGGCGTTGGGTCGTGCTGGCGCACGATGGGCCTCTTGTCTCGCTCTTAAGCGGCGGTGGTACGATGAACCGGACGGATCGGCATGAGGGCGGGAGGGAGACAAGCGGTGAGCTTAGCCGACCTGGTGCGAGTCACGCCGGAGCTGGACGCCTGGTTGCGGGAAACGCGGCGCTACCTCCACATGAACCCCGAACTCTCCCTCCAGGAGGTGAACACCTCGCGGCTGGTGGCCGGGCACTTGCGCGAACTCGGGATCGAGCACCGGACAGGAGTGGGCGGCGATGGGCGCTCGCTCTTCATGTCGCCGGAGGCGCTGGCGGCTGCCGGGATCACGCCGGGCCCGGCGACCGGCGGCACAGGGGTCATTGCCCTGATTCACGGCGGCAAAGGGCCGGGCAAGACGCTGCTGCTGCGCGCCGATATGGACGCGCTGCCGATCGAGGAGCAGAACGACACCGCCTATCGCTCTACCCGCCCCGGCGTGATGCACGCCTGCGGGCACGACGTCCACACCACAGTCTTGCTCGGGGTCGCTGAGGTGCTCAACGGGCTGCGCGAGCACTTCGCTGGCACGGTCAAGCTGATGTTCCAGCCGGCTGAGGAGGGGCCAGGCGGCGCGCTGGCGATGATTCACGACGGCGTGCTGGACGACCCGCCGGTCGACGCCGCCGTGGCCCTGCACGTCGATGTCGGCCGTCGAGCTGGGCAGATCGCGGTCTCCGCCGGGCCGGTCACCGCCGCGGCCGACACGTTCAAGGTCACCGTGCGGGGAGTCGGCGGCCACGCCGCGCGGCCGCAGGCGGCGGTCGATCCCATCGTCGTGGCGGCGCATGTCCTGATCGCGCTCCAGTCGCTCGTCAGCCGCGAGGTCGACCCGCTGCAGGCGGCGGTCATCACGGTGGGCAAGCTCCAGGCCGGCACGGCGACCAACATCATCCCTGACCTCGCCACGCTCGAGGGCACGGTGCGCACCTACAGCCCGGACGTGCGCGACCAAATCGAGCGGCGCATCGCCGAGCTGGCCTCCGGCATCGCCCAGGGAATGCGCGCGCGGGCGGAGACGGTCTACCTCCGCGGCTATCCGGCCATGCGCAACCACCCGGCGTTGACGGCGCTGGTGCAGGAGGTCGGCCGCGAGCTGCTCGGGCCGGAGAACGTGTTCGAGCGCGAGCCGCTGATGGCCGGCGAGGACTTCGCCTTCGTCTCCCAGCACGTGCCCACCTGCATGTTCAGCCTGGGAGTGGCCAACCCGGAGCGTGGCATCATCTATCCGCCCCACCACCCGAAGTTCGACGCCGACGAGGACGCCCTGGCGGTCGGGGTGCGCATGATGGCGGCGATCGCCTTGCGCTACCTCGGTTCGGCGTAAGCGGGGAGATCGGCGATGCCCGGTCGTATCCAGCGTGCTCCAGCTCGACGCGCGCTGCCGCGTTTGAACGCTCGCCTCACGCGGCGCTCGCTCGTCGTGGCCGGGCTCCTGCTCGTGGGCTGCAACCTGGGATTCCGCGAGCAGGTCACTCCGCCGTTCCCCGTCGCGACGGAGACGCCGGGCGAGCCGCGCCCCCCGAGCCCGGCTCCCACCCGGCCACCCCAGCAGGCCCCGTCCCCCACGGTCACGCTGGCGACCACGCCGACCGCCCCAGCACCCACTGCGACGCCAGCCCCAGGCGGCCCGGTACCCGTTCGGGTCGAGACCGTCGCGACCGGCCTGGAGGTGCCCTGGGAGATCGCGTTCGCGCCGGGCGGGCGTCTCTTCGTCACCGAGCGGCCGGGCCGAGTGCGGCTCATCGTCGACGGGCGGCTCCTGCCCGAGCCTGCCGTGGTGATCGAGGAGGTCGCCGCGGTCGGCGAGGGTGGCCTCCTCGGGCTCGCGCTCGACCCCGACTTCGCGACCAACCATCGTGTGTACGTCTATTTCACGACCCAGGCCGGTGGCGGCGCACTCCACAACGTGGTGCTCCGCTACACCGAACGCGACAACCGGTTCGCCGATCCCACGCTGGTGATCGACGGCATCCCGGGCGCCAGCCTGCACGACGGCGGCCGGATCGCCTTCGGGCCGGACGGCAAGCTGTACGTCACTACCGGCGACGCGCGGAATCCGGCGCGCGCGCAGAACCTGAACTCGCTCGCCGGCAAGATCCTCCGGCTGAACCCAGACGGCAGCGTGCCGGCCGATAACCCCTTCCCCGGCTCGCCGGTCTGGTCGTACGGCCACCGTAACCCGCAGGGGCTGGCCTGGGCGCCGGACGGGCGCCTGTATGCGACCGAGCACGGGCCATCGGGCGACCTCGGCCTGGCGGCCCACGACGAGGTGAACCTGATCGAGCCGGGGCGCAACTACGGCTGGCCGGAGATGGCGGGGACGATCCTCGTGGGCGCGCCTGGCGACTACGTCCTGCCAGTGATCGAGAGCGGCCAGGAGACGTGGGCGCCGTCGGGGGCGGCCTTCGTCTCCACCGGGCGCTTCCCGCAGTGGCAGGGCGACCTGCTCTTCGCCGGCTTGCGCAGCCGGGCGCTCTGGCGGCTCGAGCTCTCCGCCGATGGGCGGCAGGCAGTGGCGCTGGAGCCGCTCTTCGCCGGGGAGTTCGGGCGCCTGCGCACGGTCGTCGAGGCGCCCGACGGCACGCTGTATCTCCTGACCAGCAACCGCGACGGGCGCGGCAGCCCTGGCCCCGAGGACGACCGCGTCCTCCGGATCGTGGCCGACGTACCCTAGGCCCGCCGTCCACCCGGGTGGTCGGCTGGGGCCACATTCACCGGGGTTGCCTGGATGCCGGGTAGGACGCCGTTGCACGAAGCAGGTTGCGCGTGGGCCTGGCGAGGCATCGATCGCTTCCTTCGGCGTGCCCTGTTCCACACCCCTGTGGGAAGGAGTGACGAGTCGTTCCCACAGTTCTGGCGCGCGTGCCGGCCGTCGGTTAGGATAGGGTCAGGCACGCTTCGAGCGGAACGACGAAAAGGCAAAGCGACGCACCATGCTGATCTACTTCGGGATCGCGCTCCTGGGGTTGCTCCTGTTGATCGTCACCCTGGTGGTCGGCGAGCTGGACGACCTGCTCGACTTCGGCGCCGATGGTGACGGCATCGGCCCCTTCAACGGCAAGGTGCTCGCCGCCTCGCTGACCGCCTTCGGTGCTGCCGGTATGCTGGCCACCTACTACGACCGCAGCCCAGTCACCGGCGCGCTGATCGCCGCCGCGACCGCGGTCGTAATCGGCGCGCTGGCTTGGTGGCTGATCGGCCTGTTCTACAAGCAGCAGGCGACCACCGAGTTCTCGGTGAGCTGGACGCGCGGCCGGCTGGCTGAGGTCACGACGGCCATCCCCGAGGGCGGTTTGGGCCAGGTGCTCTACCGCGATGCTACCGGCAGTCGCCAGCTTCTGGCCCGTGGCCGCGAGGGAGCCGGCATCCCCGCCGGGCAGCTCGTCCGCATCGTGGACGTCGTCGGGTCAACCGTCATCGTCGAGCCGGCTACGGCGTCGGAGCAGGCTGCCCCGGCGAGCGGTGCTGGGGGTAACACGCCGGAGCGCGGCGAGGCCGGGGCGCGCGGCCAGGGGGCAGGCGCCTGATACGCTGGAACGCGGCTGCGCAGCGTCGTCAGGAGTGGTTCTGGGCACGCCGGTGAAGGACTGGGCGGTGTAAGGTCGCGTTCGAGGGGAGCCCGACATGAGCATCGTCGAAGTCTTCTTCGTTATCGTCGCTGTCTTTTTCATCTTGATGGCGCTGATGGCGCTGCTCGCGATCGTCAGCCGCAACATCGTCAAGGTGCCGCCCAATGTGGTGGCGGTCTTCTCCGGGCGCAAGCGCACCGTCACCGACCCGGCGACCGGGCAGCGGCGTACGGTCGGCTACCGCATCGTCAAGGGCGGCTCGAGCGTCCGCATCCCGATCATCGAGCGGGTGGATTTCCTCTCGCTCAACGTGATGACGATCCCGCTCAAGATCGCCTCCGCCTACACCAAAGAAGGCGTGCCGGTCTCGGTCGATGCCGTCGCCAACGTCAAGATCGGCTCCGACGACGTTATGGTCATGAACGCGATCGAGCGCTTCCTCGGCATGCCGCAGGAGCAGATCCGCAACGTCATCTTCCAGACGCTGGAAGGGCATCTCCGCTCGATCCTGGGCACGCTGACGGTGGAGCAGATCAACGCCGATCGCCAGGCGTTCGCCCAGCGGCTGGCGGCCGAGTCGGCGCAGGATCTCTCCCGGATGGGGATCGAGATCGACGTGCTGACCATCCAGCAGATCAGCGACCCGCAGGGGTACCTGGACGCGCTGGGCCAGCGGCGGACGGCCGAGGTCAAGCGCGATGCCGAGATCGGCAAGGCTGAGGCCGAACGCGACGCCCGCAAGCGGCGGGCGCAGGCGATGCAGGAGGCGGCCGTCGCCGAGGCGATCGCCGAGGCCGAGATCGCGGCGGCCCAGAAGGAGACGAGTGTCAAGAAGGCACGCTTCGACGCCGAGGTCGAGGCCGAGAAGGCGCGGGCCTCGCAGGCCGGCCCGCTGGCCGAGGCCGAGGCGCGGCGGCAGGTGGTCGTCGCTGAGCAGCAGGTGGAGCTGGCCCGCACCGAGGCTGCCATCGCCGTGCAGGAGATGGAGGCGCGCCGGCGCGAGAAGGAGCTGGAAGCGACGGTGCTCAAGCAGGCCGAGGCCGAGCGCCAGGCCACCATCATTACCGCCGAGGGGCAGAAGCAGGCGGCGATCGTCAAGGCCGAAGGCGAGCGCCAGGCGACGATCACGCGGGCTGAGGCCGAAGCGCGCCAGCGCGAGCTAGTCGGCCAGGGCGAGGCGGCCCGGATCCGCCAGGTGGGCCAGGCGGAGGCCGATGCCAAGAAGGCACTCGCCGACGCCGTCCAGGCCGAGCTGCTAGCCCAGGCCGAGGGCCAGAAGGCCGCCCTCCTGGCCGAGGCCGAGGGCAAGCGCGCCGCGTTGATCGCCGAAGCCGAGGGCAAGCGGGCGCTGGCGGCCGCGCTCAACGCCTATGGCCCGACCGCTGTCCAGCTCCTGATGTACCAGGTGTTCGTCGAGCAGTTGCCGAAGGTGGTCGAAGCGGCCGCCCGGCCGCTCGCTCAGATCGAACGGGTGGTGCTGATCGACAGCAACGGTGCGGGGGGCGACGGCCGCAGCGCGCTGGGCCGCTACGCGACGGGGCTGCCGCTGATCGTCCAGCAGATGACCGAGAGCTTCGCCGCCATGACTGGCATCGACCTGGTCAAGCTGGCGCAGGAGCGGCTGGGCCAGCCGGCGGAAACCGGTGTCTCCGCCGATGGCGCGGCGCCGGCCGAGGCGCACGCCGCCGAGTCCAGCAGCGATCCACCCCCGGGCGCGGCGGCGGAGAGTTCCGGGCCTGGAGAGGAAGCGGGCGGCGCTCCCGAGGAGCCACCACCCGCCCCGCGTGCCTGAGGCAGGTGGGCCTGGCCTCGCAGTGGTTTCAGCCCGGCGTGCTGCGGCGTCGCTGCACCAGCCCGACGCCGAGCAGCGTGATCGTCCCGCCGATCGCCTGGAGCAGGCCGAGCCGCTCGCCCAGCATCACAGCGGCCAGCAGGATGGCGACGACCGGCTGCAGGTAGAAGTAGACCAGCGTCTGGGTGGAGCCGAGCGCGCGCACCGCGCGCTGCCAGAGGACGTTGGCCAGCACCATCGCGACGACCGCGCTGTAGAGGAGCGAGAGCCAGGCGAGGAGCGAAGGCGGAGAGCGTAGCGCCTCGAGCGTCTCCTGCCAGCCGATCGCGACAAGCACGGTCGCGCTGGCGAGGAGCAGCCACGCGGTGACCTTGACTGGCCCGTAGCGGGCGACCAGCGACCGGGGAAGGATCGTCACCCCTACCCAGCCGAGAGCGGCGAGCAGCGTGAGCAGGTCACCAGCCAGGCTGGCGGTTCCAGACGGATCGGCCTGGAGTACCACGAGCGCCACGCCGGTCAACCCCAAGAGCAGGCCGACGAGCGAGCGGGCGGAAACCGGCTCCCGGCGCCCGAGCCAGAGGACGACCGCACCGAGCAGCGGGCTCGTGCAGAGCAGGAGCGCGCTATGGCTGGCGCTGGTGTAGCCGAGCCCGACGATGAAACAGAGCTGGAAGAGCGCCATACCGGCATAGCCGGCTGCCAGCAGCCGCGGCCAATCCCCTCGCTCGACCCCGAGCGGCTCGCCGCGCAGCCGGAGCAGCCCGAAGAGCAGCGCCACGGCGATCACCGGCCGCAGCGCGGCGTACGCCAGCACCGGGAACTCTGCCAGCGCGTACTTCACGATCGGAAACGCAGCGCCCCAGATGACCACGGCGGCCAGGGCGGGCACGTTGATCCAGCGCCATAGCCACGCAATCTGGCTAGCTCGCTCCAGACGCGCGGACGTCATCGAAGGACGCATTCGCCGACCTCGCGATCGACAGAGACGGCACCCGCTGGCGCTCCGCCAGCTCGTTCCGGCATACTACCCGCTGTCAGGGCTGGTCGCAACGAAGCGAGCGTGGCGATGTCTACCGGCACAACGGCTGTCCGAGTCGAATTCTTCGGTAGTCCACAGCTCTTGACCGGCCGGCGGCAGGTGGAGGTGCCAGGCCGCACGCTGCGCGAGGTCGCCGGGGCGCTGGCGCACGAGTTCCCTGCCCTCGCCGGCCCGGTGATCGACCCGGCGACTGGCTGGCTCAACGGCGGCTACATCTTCGTCGTCGACGGGCGCTTTACCCGCGATCCGAGCTATCCGGTCGGCCCTGGGTCGACAGTTCTCCTCGTCTCGGCTCAAGCCGGAGGGGTCGCATGAACGCTGTCCATGGCCGTTACCTCCAGATCGACCTCTCCTCGGGCACTGCGACGACTCGCCCGCTCCCCGAGGCCGTCTTCGCCCGCCTGCTCGGCGGGGTGGGGCTGGCCAGCTACCTGCTCTACCGGTTCTGCCCGCCTGGCGCTGACCCGCTGGGGCCGGAGAATCCGCTCATCTTCGCCAGTAGCCCCTTCATCGGCACGGGGATCACCACCGCCAGCAAGGTCGCCGTCGCCGCGAAGTCCCCGCAGACCGGGATGATCGGCGACTCGCTCTCCTCCAGCTACCTGGCGCTGGCGCTCAAGCGCACCGGCTACGATGCGCTGGTGGTCACCGGCCAGGCGCCCGGCTGGACGGTGCTGGCGGTGGACGACGGCGAGATCCGCCTGCTGCCGGGGAGCGATCTTCTGGGTCTCGACCCGGCCGCTACCGCCGACGCCGTCCGCGCTGAGCTGGGCAACGGCTTCCGGGTCGCGGCGATCGGTGTGGCCGGCGAGCGCGGCGTGCGCTACGCCTCCGTCTGCAACGACGGCCGGCTGGCCGGTCGCACCGGTACCGGCGCGGTGATGGGAAGCAAGCGGCTCAAGGCGATCGCGGTGCGCGGCACGCAGCGGCTGCCGGCCGTCGCCGACCCGCGTGGGGTGGTACGGGCCGCGCGCGAGCTGGCCGAGCGCAGCCTGGGGCCGGGCACGGCCAAGTATCGCGAGCTTGGCACGGCAGCCAACCTGGCCTTTTTCAGCCGGCTCGGCGTGCTGCCGACCCGTAACTTCCAGGCCGGTACCTTCGAGGCGGCCGAGGCGATCAGCGGCGAGCGGCTCTTCCTGGAGCACCGTACCGACAAACACGGCTGCGCTGCCTGCACTATCGGCTGTGAGCACCACTACC
>JADBJL010000033.1 GCA_014874455.1 Thermomicrobiaceae bacterium | reverse complement strand
GCGTCGGCGCCCACGACCTAACCTTGACCCTGGGGGGGGTTTTCCCCCCGGGGGCGGGGAGCGGGCCCCCGCGACCGCTGGCATTTTCGTGCTGCCCGGTGTCGGTGCGGCTCTGCGTCGTGCCCATGCTGGGGTCGCGCCTCTCCTGCGCGCTCCGGCCACGCAGGGGGCGACGGCTGCCCGGCAGGCTTGGGCAGCGCTGGCGCTCACGTCGTGACCAAGAGGTAAGGCGCGTTTGGTACAATGCGAACAACAGTTCGTGTCCCTTCACGAGTGACCGGAAGGACGGGGAGCGATGTCACGCGGGCGCGGCAAGGGCCGGACGATCTGGGTCTGCCAGCAGTGCGGCTTCGAGAGCCCCGGATACTACGGCCGCTGTCCTTCGTGTGACTCGTGGGGGAGCCTCGTGGAAACGGCCGCTCCAGGCAGGGCATCCAGTACGCCGCGGCCGGCTAGCGGCGCAGCCACCCGCCCGCGGCTGCTCGCCGAGGTCTCCAGTGCCGCAGAGTCGCGGCACCAGGTCTCGATCGGTGAGCTCAACCGAGTACTCGGCGGTGGGCTGGTGCCCGGCTCACTGGTGCTGCTCGGCGGTGATCCCGGGATCGGGAAGTCGACCCTGCTCCTCCAGGCGGCCGACGCGCTGACGACCAGCGCCGGTTCAGTGCTCTACGTGGCCGCCGAAGAGTCGGCTGAGCAGGTCAAGCTGCGCGCCGACCGACTGGGGATAGCCGGGCGCGGGCTGTACATTCTGCCCGAGACGTGCCTGGACGAGGCGCTCGAGGCGGCAGAGCAGGTACGCCCGGCGGTGCTGGTGGTGGACTCGATCCAGACGGTCTACGTCGAGGCGCTGGAGTCGTCGCCAGGCAGTGTCAGTCAGGTGCGGGAGTGCACCTCGCGGTTGATGCAGTACGCCAAGCGCGCGCGGGTACCGGTCTTTATCGTCGGGCACGTGACGAAGGAGGGGATCATCGCGGGGCCGCGCGTGGTCGAGCACATGGTCGATGCTGTGCTGTACCTGGAAGGGGAGCGCTTCCAGCAGTACCGTATCCTGCGTGCTGTCAAGAACCGCTTCGGCTCGACCGACGAGGTCGGGGTGTTCGAGATGGTCGAAGCGGGGATGCGCGAGATCCTGAACCCCTCGGAGGCATTCCTGGGCGAGCGAGCGCAGAATACGCCTGGATCGGCTGTCGTCGTGACGCTCGAGGGTACCCGCCCGATCCTCATCGAGGTTCAGGCCCTGACGAGCCCGGCGGGTTTCAGCATGCCGCGGCGCACGGTGACCGGGTTCGACGTGAACCGGCTCCAGATGCTGCTGGCTGTACTGGCCAAGCGAGCCGGCGTGCGCCTCGGTGACCATGACGTGTTCGTCAACATTACCGGTGGCTTGCGCATCGCCGAGCCAGCGGTCGACCTCGGCGTCGCGGTCGCGATTGCCTCGAGCGCGCGTGAGGTACCGGTGGATCCGCAGACGGTGCTGATCGGTGAAGTCGGGCTCTCTGGCGAGCTGCGCAGTGTCAGCGGGCTCGAGCGGCGGTTGCAGGAGGCGGCTCGTCTCGGGTTCCGTCGCGCCGTGGTACCGCAGCGACGGGTCAATGGGCTCAGTGCGCAGCCCCAGATGGAGCTGGTCTGGGCGAGAACGATTGCCGAAGCCATCGAGCAGTCGCTCAGCGGGCAAGCGTCCACTCCGGGGCCGGGCGGCGGGCCAGCTCGAGGATGAGGTCGGCTAGCCGCTCGGCCGCGTCGAGCCGTGCCTGTCTCCTGGCGGCATTGGCCATCTGCATGCGGCGATGCTCGTTCTCCAGAAGGTCGCTGACGAGCGCGAGCAGTCGGGCTTCGTTGAGCTCTCGCTGGGGCAGGAGCAGCGCGGCGCCGGCCTCGACGAGGACGCGCGCGTTGAGCGTCTGTTCGTCACCGCTCGCCCCTGGGAGCGGGATCAGGATCGAAGGCTTACCCAGCGCGGCAAGCTCCGCGACCGTGCTCGCGCCAGCCCGCCCCACAACGAGCCACGCGGCCGCGTAGACGTCGGACAGTTCCTCCGTGAGAAACTCGCGGACGACGTAGCGCTCAGCCAACTCGGCCGGGAGCGACTGCTTGCGAGCCAGCAGGCGGGGATAGTCGCCGTTCATCGCCTCCGGCCCGCACTGGTGCACGACTTGCGTGCGCTGCAACAGCTCGGGTAACGCCCTCTCGATGACCAGGTTGATCGCGTGAGCGCCCGATGCCCCGCCGGTAACGTAGATGAGCGGGATGTCGGGTCGAAGATCGAAGTGGCGGTAGGCCCGCGCCGCCTTTCCGTCCAGCAGTTCTGGCCTGACCGGATTGCCGGTGACGACGACATGGCCGCGCGGGCGGCCCAGGGCGCGCTCGCTGGCGGAGTATGACAGTGCGATCACGTCGGCGAAGCGGGCGTTGATTCGGGTCGCCAGTCCAGCAGTCGCCGTCTGCTCGTGGATTATGATCGGGCAGTGAGCCCACGCCGCGGCGACAACGGTCGGCACGCTGACGTAGCCGCCGGTTCCGAAGACCACGTTAGGACGGAACGCTCGGACGTAACGATAGGCTTGCAGGATTCCCAGCGGGACACGGATTGCATCGACGAGCGTGCGGATGGACGGGTAGCGTCGGAGCTTGCCGGTCGCGACCACACAGAACCGCACTCCCGCGGCGGCAGCCGCGTGGCGCTCGAACCCTGAAGCGGAACCGATCCAGACCGCATCGACAGGCACCCGCTGACGCAGCGCACGCAGAACCGCGACAGCCGGCTGGGTGTGGCCGCCTGTGCCGCCGCCGCCGATCAACAGGCGGAGCACGTCTTCTCCCATAGTTCCTCGCAACCGCCGCGCCTCACTCCGACGCTGCCATGATCTTAGGCGCCGTGCCGGAAGCGTGCCAGGGTACGGCATGCCCGCCATCTGTGCTGCCTTGAGGGGCCAGTGCCTCCATCAAATCCAGTAGAATTGTCCAGTAGGGCCGGAAGGCCGGCAGACAGCTCAGGGGCGAGCTTGCTCCGCTCGATCGTGTGGGTTCGCCCCTGATGCTGTGGATGGCGTAGGGTGTAACGTGACCGAACCGCTGACCCAGCGAGTCAGGACGACCGCTCAACCGAGCTGGCGGGCGCTCGGCTTGGTCAGCCTGGTGGCGGCGGTCGTGCTCGCCGCCGACCAGCTTTCGAAGGCGCTGGTATTCGCGACGCTCGGCCCAAACTCGAACGGCGGAGCGATCGAGCTGGTACCGGGGCTGCTCTGGCTGCTGTATGTGGAGAACACCGGCGCTGCCTTCGGCCTGCTCCAGGGTCGGAACCCGGTGCTGGCCCTGGTCGCCCTGGTGATCGTGCTCGTGCTGGCACTCTGGTTTCGCGCCCTGGCCGCGACGACGGCGTGGGGTGCCCTCGCGCTCGGGTTGCAGATCGGAGGGGCACTCGGGAACGTCGTGGATCGCCTGCGCCACGGGTTCGTAATCGACTTCATCGACGTGCCGTACTGGCCGACCTTCAATCTGGCCGACAGCGCCATCACTGTCGGCGTGGCGATCCTTTTGCTGGTACTCGTACGTGCCGACGACCGGCGAGCTGGCCCGGAGAAGCCGCCACACTGAACGCTGAGGAGGCTGCTCGGCCACCTCGACCGTCACGACGGTACACTAAGGGTATGCGAGACGCAGTTCGACTCGTCCTCGATGTTTCGGAGAGAGAACACGGCGAACGGCTCGACCGGTTGATCTCTGCCCGCATCACCGGGGTAAGCCGCAGCTTTGCCCAGTCACTGATGAAGTCCGGTGATGTCCTGGTCAACGACCAGCCTGCTAAGCCGGCGTATCGAGTACGCACGGGCGACCGGATCGTCGTGCTGTTACCACCGGCCGAGCCCCCTACGGAACTCGAGCCGGTCTATCTGCCGATTCCGGTGCTCTACGAGGACGAGGACATCATCGTCTTCGACAAGCCGCCGGGATTGGTCACCCATCCAGCACCCGGTCACGAGCAGGATACGCTCGTGAACGCCCTGAAGGCGATCCGCCCGGACTTGCAGCTCCGGCCGAGCGACCGCCCGGGTATCGTGCACCGCCTCGATAAGGACACGTCGGGCCTGATCGTCGTGGCCAAGCACGAAGCGGCCCGGCTCTCACTGCTCAAACAGTGGCAGGGTCGTTCGGTCATCAAGCGGTATGTGGCGCTGGTGCACGGCGTCGTGGAGCCGGACGAAGGCACGATAGAGGCACCGATCGGCCGCGACCCGCGTGATCGCAAGCGCATGGCCGTCGTCCCTGGTGGGCGCCCGGCGGTGACGCACTTCCGCGTGATCGAGCGCTTCCGTTCTGCCACTCTGGTGGAGCTCGAACTGGTCACCGGGCGCACGCATCAGATTCGTGTCCACATGGCCTTCATCGGGCATCCAGTGGTGGGTGACGACGTTTACGGACGCCGGCCGTTCGTCGTCCCGGTGCCGCGGCAGTTTCTCCACGCGACGTACTTGCGCTTCACGTTGCCGAGCACCGGCAAGCCGATCGAACTCGAGACGCCGTTGCCTCGCGATCTGAAAGATGTCCTTGACGCGCTGCGCGCGCGGGAGGGAGTCGCGGCTTGAGATGGATCGGGAACGAGCGCGCGCCGAGGTCGAGCGCATCTTCGGCCAAGTCCTCTCCGAGCTGCGGCCCGAGCGGCTGGTACAGCAGGTGCTCCGTTTCCATGCCGGCGTCCTCGTTGTGGATGGCGTGCCGCACCCCTTGCCTGCGGGCGCGCGACTGGTCGTGGTCGCGATCGGCAAAGCGGCCTGTGGGATGGCGGCGGGCGCCGAAGCAGCGCTGGGCAGCCGGATCGACCGCGGGTTCGTGGTGACGAAGAGAGGCTTCGGCGCCGTCCACGCGCTGAAGCACTTCGAGCTCTTTGAGGCGAGTCACCCCGTTCCCGATGGGAGCAGCCTCGCGGCTGGGCAGGCAGTGCGCGCGGCGGTGAGCGGGCTCAGCGCGGACGACCTGGTGCTGGTGCTGATCTCCGGCGGAGGCTCAGCGCTGGTCGAGGCGCTCAGACCGGGGATCACGCTGGGCGATCTTGCACAAGCGACTCAGGCCTTGCTTCGGGCCGGTGCCGACATCTGGCTCCTGAACGCAGTGCGGCGGCGGTTGAGCACGATCAAGGCTGGTGGGTTGGCCCGCGCTGCAGCGCCAGCGCGGGTAGTGAACCTCGTAATCTCCGATGTCCTCGGCAACCCGCTCCCGATCATCGCGAGCGGGCCGAGCGTCGATCCCGGGCCGGAAGCGGCCAATCCGGGCGCAGCGATCCGGGCCCTCGGAGTCTGGGAGGATTTGCCGGAGCGGGTGCGGCGAGCCCTCGGGGAGCCGGCCAGCTTCGACCCGGTCACCAATGTCGTCCAGACCGTCATCCTGGCAGATGCCCGCCGACTGGCGGAGCTGGCACGCTCGGCAGCGGAGGGGCTCGGGTACCACGCGGTCGTTCTCGGTGACCGTTTCACCGGCGAGGCGCGCGAGTTCGCGCGCTTCTGGTGTGTGGTTGCGAAGCATGTACGGGAGTGTGCTGAGCCGTGGCTTCCCCCAGTCTGTGTGGTGGGTACAGGCGAGTTAACAGTCACGGTGCGTGGACACGGCGCTGGCGGTCGCAATACGGAGATGGCTCTCGCCGCGGCCCTGGAACTGGATGGAGTCGACGGTGTGGTGGTGGCGAGTCTCGCGTCCGATGGCGATGACGGTACCTCCGGCGCAGCTGGGGGTATCGTGACTGGGGAGACCGCTCTAGCGATCAAACAGGCCGGCCTCGATGCGAGACGGCTCCTCGCCGAGAACGACAGCGCTCGCGCTCTGGCGGCAGCGGGCGCGCTCCTGGTTACCGGGCCGACAGGTACGAACGTGAACGACCTGTACCTCGCACTGATCGCGTAAGCACGATCCAGGCCAGGGGAAACCGACGATCCTACCTGGTCAGCAAAGTGGTATCGATCGGCGGGCGAGGCAGCCATCCCCTGCGCTGGAGCGCCTCACGGCCGAGTAGCCCGAGCAGGACTCGCGACTGCTCATCCTGAGCGTTGGGGTTGTACTCGAAGCGAGCGCGTTCGAAGTACTGCACCGTACGCCCGTTCTCGACGAACTCTTCGCTGATCGGATAGCCGAAGATCGCGACTCCGCCGTGGGTCTCCCAAAACTCCTTGAACCCGTACGCCAGCGAGTGGCCCGTCTCCGGGAAATACCGGCGTTCGCCTGAGTTCTCGAACGGGGGTATCGGCTGGAACGCTCGGTCGCCGGTCAGCTCGACACCGAGCCGGCCGAGCGTAATCCGCTGATCTTCAGGCGCAGAGGCACGGTATTCGAAGCGCGCGCGCTCGAAGTACTGGACAACCACCTGCTCCCCGGTGTCGGGGTCAGTGACCGAGAACTCTTCAGTAAGCGGGTAGCCGAAGATACGCTCGCCACCGTTCGCTTGCCAGAAGGCTTTGAACCCAGCGGAGATGAAATGCTGGGTTTCAGGGAAGTAGACGCGCTGGGCCGACGGTACCGCTGGGGGCTCTTGCGGGTCAGTGGGAAGACGAGTGACGATGGCCAATGCTTGCACCCGTCCCTGGCCGGTCGACATCTGGCTGATCCAGCCGATCAGCGCCTCGCTCACGCACGGTGCCACAGCTTGTTGGGAGCGTGCTACAGCGAACTCCTGCTGATGCTCGATATCGTACGCATACACGTCAGGCAGGCCGCTTCGCCAATCTTCCCAGACGACCAGGCTCCCATGAAGAGCCGCGTTCGCGACCAGGTGATCGTCGGTCAGGACGCGTTCCTCTCCTGAAAGGCGGTGGCGCAGGACGAGCTTCGGTGGACCGCCCCCTCTCAGGAATCGTCGAAACACGATCCAGTCGCCGGAGATCACCGGATCGGTCTCGTCGTCCGGGGTAGAGGTGACGGGAGTGACCCGGCCCGTTCTGGCGTCCCAGGCAAAGATATCCCAGTTGTCCTCGTGGAAGCCCTGCCACACGACGATCTCGTTGCTGACCGAAGGGTGCGCCTGGTTCCCTGGGTCGTCCGTGATCTGGATGACCTGCCCCGAGCCGAGGCGGCGTGCGAAGATATCCCATTGCCCGTTGCGGCGCTGGCGCCAGGCGACCAGACCGCCATCGATGGCCGGTTCGCGCACTTCTCCCAGCTGGTCGGTCACGACCAGCGGTGTGCCCTGGGCGAGGTCGATTCCGACGATCAGCCGCCTCGTGGGTTCGGCGCCACTCACCCAGACGATGGTCGTCCCGGAGATTGCAGGCTCCTGGCGGGTACCGGGGCTCCGGTCAGGGCGAAACTCACGGCCGTCGTCGAGGTCGTAGGCATAGATATCCGGAGAGCCGCTGCGGTGATCCTCCCACACCACGAGAGATCCGGAGCAGCGCAGCGCGCGCTGCTGGAGGCCGACTGAAGAGGTCATCGCCGGCTCGAGCCGGTACGGGAGCATCGTGGTGGTGGCGGAGGTGTGGCCGGTCGAAGAGGTGATCGCCAGGAAGGAGGTCAGGACGACGATGCGAACCAAGAGACGCAGGCGCACAGGCTTCTCGCGCTCCTCCGAGATAGACCCAGCTCGCCAGGATCGCAGTATAGCATCCGATCAGTTCGGCCGCCGTTGTATGCTACCGGCTCAGAGCGGAGCCGGGCTCGATGAGGAGGCGACATGGCTATGGCCCCGGACAACCCACGGCCCGTCATCCTGGATGTCGATACCGGAGTAGACGATGCGCTCGCGATCGCCCTGGCCTGCCGGCTGCCGGAACTGGAGGTGATCGGCGTGACCACGGTCGCCGGCAATGTCGACCAGCGTCAGGCGACGGAAAACACCCGGCGCGTGCTTCATTTCCTCGGCGCCATCGATGTACCGGTGGCACCGGGCATGACCGGCCCGCTCGTCAGGCCGCACCAGGACGCACGAGCGTATCACGGCCCGAACGGTCTCGGCGGGTTCGAGCTTCCGCCGTCACCCGGGCGAATGGTCGGCGCTCACGCGCCTGAATTCATCATTCAGGCGGCGCGCGAGCACCAGGGGGAACTGGACATGATCTGCCTCGCGCCGCTGACGAACCTGGCAGTGGCGCTGCGGCTCGAGCCGGAACTGCCCCGCTTCCTCCACCGTGTGGTGGTCATGGGCGGTGCCTTCACCGTGCCAGGGAACATCACGCCGTACGCGGAGTTCAATATCTGGGTCGACCCTGAGGCAGCCGCCATCGTGGCCAGAAGTGAACTCCCGGTCACCTTCGTTGGCCTCGACGTGACCACCCGTGTCCGGTTTACCCGCGAGCAGTGGGAGCGGTGCCGAGGTCTCGACCACGCCGAAGCGCGGTTGATCGCCGGTATATCGACCTGGGCCTTCGAGCACCGTCAGGTCGACAGCTATGCTCTGCACGATCCCCTCTGCGTCGCTGCTCTCGCTGTGCCGAGCGTGGTCGGACTGGATCAGGCGGCCGTGACTGTCGACACCGGGCTGTGGAATACCGTCGGCGAGACGCGGCTGCTGCGCGGGGACGGAGCGAGGCCGGAACACTTGATCGCACTCGACGTGGACGTTGAGCGGTTCACTGTCCTTTTCAGCGAGACGCTTGGTCTCCCGCTGGCCTGAGTCGATGACCGCTGGCGTTGCGGTGGTACATAATTCATTCGCAGATACTCGTGCAGACCACGGCGCCCGGCAGCTTATCCGCAGGACGAAGACGACGTGGAGGCGTGACGTGACCAGTGAGCTCGAGATCCGCGAAGAACCGTCACTGCAAGACGTCGACTTGCTGGGGCGACTGACCCAGTACTTCGACTCGATTACCCAGCACCTCCGCGCGGGCCATGGGTGGTTCATCTTCAACGCGCGCGGAACGCGGGGGGCGAGGATCGTCGCGTTTATCTTGAGCCGGCTGGCCGAATACCAGCCGCTGATCACCTATTACTACATTCCGTGGCGAGACTTCGCCCTGAACGCCTACATGGTCGAGGTCGAGCTGCAAGCGATGGCGGAGCGCGCGGCGCCGCTCCAGGGGCGAGTCAAGCGCGAGTACGATATTGCAACGCGGATCTCACGCGACAGCATGGCCCGAATGGTCATTTCCGACCTTCTGATCGTTGCCGGAGTCGCGCCACACCACCGGCACGAGCTGCAATTTTTGGATCAGGCTGTGGAGCGGCGATACACGCAGAAGCTGTCGACAATCCTGATCACGCCCGCGCAGCCGCACGAGTTGGCGGCGCAATTCGAGGAACTGGCACCGGGCGAGGGGGTATGGGAGCGCTTCTTCAATAGAATGTACGAGCGCAGCTTGATCGCGCTGTAGCGTGATGGCACCTCGGACGGCAGGAAGCCGCCTGTAGCCGTGCTCGGGCGACCTCAAAAGTGACGCTCGACCGCGTGTTCGGCCACCGCCTCGAGCATGTCACGCGCTTCGCCCGGGGGGATTCCCTGGAGCGACTCCCTCGCCAGATCGACGTAGTGGCGCGCGATCTCGACCGCCTGCTCGATTGCACCCGAATGCCGAATGGCGAGGACAGCGGCGCGCAGGTCATCGTCGTCAGCGATGCCACGGAGGACGTGCTCCACGAGTTGCCGGGTTGCTGCGTCCCCCAACCGTTTCTGAAGGAACAGCATGGTTGGGAGCGTCATCGTCCCTTGCCGGAGGTCGTGCCCGGTGGGCTTACCGATCTGTTCGGTCGACTCGCGGAGATCGAGCACGTCGTCCACGATCTGGAAGGCCATGCCGAGATAACCGCCGTACCGTCGCAAAGCGTCGATCTCCTCGTCCGAAGCCTCGCCCAGGATCGCGCCGATCTCGGCCGATCCGGCGAAGAGTGCGGCGGTCTTGCCGTAGATACGTCGCTGGTAGTCGTCGAGGCTGAGGTCGACGCGGCGGGCTGAGAAGATCTCCCGGAGCTGTCCATCGCAGATGCTTCCCAGGCAGTTGGCGAAGACGGCGAGGACGCGCGGGTTCATCGTGGAGGCCGCGAGCATGGCCGAGCGCGCAAACATGTAGTCGCCGACCATAATGACGATCTCGGGCGGGAAGAGCGAGTTGAGTGTCGGATGCCCCCGCCGCAGGTCAGCGTGGTCGATAGAGTCATCGTGGATGAGCGAGGCGGTGTGGAGGAGCTCGATGCCGGCAGCGGCTGGCACGAGGCGTTCGAGGTCGTAGTTGAATGGCCGTGCTGCCAAGAGGACGAGTAGAGGCCGCAGGCGCTTGCCGCCAGCCCCAACCAAGCCGCGCAGGATATCGCTGACCAGCGGGTACTCGAGCGCGGTCTCTGCGAGGAGGCGGTCTTCGACCCGCTGAAGGTCGGAACGCAGCGCCTCCAGAACCGTGTCGACTTCCAAGTGGCCTCCAGCCTGTCCACTTCGGTGGGGTGCGACGCTCGCGCCAGAGCGGTCGACGGGCGACCGGTCAGAGGCATTATAGGTGAACGCCTTCACGGCGGCCAGGCTGAGCGGGACTGCTCTTCATCCGAGTGGGCCTATCAGGGTGCTGAGAGGGTTAGACCAGGAAAGCGTTTTCCGTGGGAGCAGAGGGCGACTTTGCATATGGCATACTGCACCGCGTTGGTATGCCGGGACGGGATAACTTCACCTCAGTGGCAACGGGTGTCGGTGTGGTGGGGCGAAGAGGAGCAGTGAAGTTCGAGGCGACACCGTTTGGGCCGCGTCCGAGACGCCGGCGGCTGACCTGGAGGATCAGCCTGGCCACGTTACTTGTGCCACTCGTCGCGCTCTTAGCAACGACGGGGTATATCGTGTTCATTCGTGACGATCGGCTTCGCGTTACGGTCATCGACGCGTACTCGGAACTCCCGCTCGGCGGGGTGCAGGTCAGCGACGGACGGGAAACTGCGGTGACCGACGAGCGAGGTCAGACCAAGCTCGAACTCGTCACGCCCGCACGCGTGACGTTCGCTAAAGAAGACTACGACCCGGTAACACTCGACGTGGTTGACAGGCACCGGTCAATCACCGTCCGGCTTCGGCCAAATGTTGTGCGCGGCGTGGTGACGAACCGAGCAGACGGCCAGCCGCTCGCCGGCGTCGCGGTCAAAGCGCTCCTTGGCGACCGGGTCGTCGTGGAGGCCAGTACTGGCCCCGACGGCCACTATACCTTGCGGGAGGTTCCTGAAGGAGCCACACTCGCGTTCGAGCACGACGAGTTCGCCGACGTCCAGGTCACGCTAAGCCGGCAGACGTCGGTTTCGGTTGCGCTCCGGCGCGACGTCGTCACCGGGCGCGTGACGGATGTGAACGGCAATCCGATCCCGGGTGCCACCATCGTGGTCGGCAATGCGGTCAGCTTAACCGATGAGGCCGGAGCGTTCCGGCTAACCGGGGCGCCTGAAGAGGGAGACGTCGTCGTCAAGGCACCCGGCTACCGGGCAAACGTGCTGCCGCTGACAGCCGAGATGCGGGTCGAGGCACAGCTCGAGCCGATTCGCATTCGGGCCATCTACATCAATGCCGCGGTCGCCGCGAACCCGAATGCCTGGGCCGAACGACTGGCGCTGGTCGAACGCACCGAAATCAATGCGGTGGTAGTCGACCTCAAGGACAGCACCGGGCGCGTGTACTATGACAGCCAGGTGCCACTGGCTCGCGAGATCGGCGCGACCCTGCCAGTGCTCCAGCCGGCAGCGCTCGTCGAGGAACTGCACCGCCGGAACATCTATGCCATCGCACGGATCGTGGTGTTTGAAGACCCGATCCTGGCTGAAGCGAAGCCGGAGTGGGCCATCAAGAACGCCGAGACCGGAGACCTGTGGCGCACCTGGAACGGGCTGGCCTGGGTGAACGCGCACCGATCAGAGGTGTGGGACTACAACATCGCGCTGGCGCTCGAAGCGGCCAGGTTCGGTTTCGATGAAATTCAGTTCGATTACATCCGTTTCCCGAGCGATGGCCCGCTCGACCAAGCCGAGTACGGAGTCGAGCACAACCGCGCAACGCGGACACAAGCGATCGGGGAGTTCCTCGCGCGTGCTCATCAGGCGCTGGCGCCGACCCGGGCCTACCTGGCCGCGGACATCTTCGGCTTGCAGCTCTGGGAGTTGGGGGACAGCGGCATTGGACAGAACCTGGAGGTGATCGCCGAGCAGGTTGACTATATCTGCCCGATGGTCTACCCGTCGCATTTCTATCCCGGTTCGATGGGGTTCGATATCCCCAACGATCACCCATACGAAGTCGTCTTGTGGAGCTTGCAGAACGGCATGGAGCGGCTCTCGCAGCAGGCCCGAAAACTGCGCCCGTGGTTGCAGGACTTCTCCTATGGACGCGGCATCGAGTACGGGCCGAACGAGGTGCGCGCACAGATCCAGGCCGTCGGGGATGCTGGACTCGATTCCTGGATGCTTTGGAACGCGGACAATGTGTACCATGAACAGGCGTTACAGGCGGGTTAGGCGAACACCTAGGCAAGAGCATGGCTGAACTGGAAACCGGCCAGAGAGCGCGTGCCCTGGTAGCCGCAGCACGGTGGAACGATCTCTGGGTCTCGCTGCGGCCGCGCCAGTGGGTGAAGAACGCAGTTGTCCTCGCTCCGCTGGTCTTCGGCGAGCTGCTGACCGACTGGCACGCGGTGGCACGAGCGACCGTCGCGATGCTGGCGTTCTGTGCCGCGGGGAGCGCGCTGTACCTCTTCAATGACTGGCATGATGCCGAAGCTGATCGGCAGCATCCGTTGAAGCGGAACCGGCCGATCGCAGCGGGCCGAATCGGAGGCAATACCGTGCGCGTGTCGATCGGGCTGCTGCTCGCCGCCGCGGTCGCCGCCTCCAGCGTTGTCGACCTGAGACTGCTCGCCGTCCTCTTTGCCTATGTTGTGTTGATGGTTCTCTATACCTTGGTGCTCAAGCACCTGGTTCTCATCGATGTCCTGGCCATCGCCGGGGGTTTCGTGCTGCGAGCTCTCGCTGGCGCGGTTTCCGTCCAGGTGCCGATGTCGCCCTGGCTCTACGTCTGTACGGTCTTGCTCGCCCTCTTCCTCGGGTTCGCGAAGCGCCGTCACGAGATCGTGCTCCTGGAAGACCAGGCGGTAAACCACCGCCGTATCCTGGACGACTATAGCGTGCCACTGCTCGATGGGCTGCTCACCGTCACCGCCGCAGCGACGCTGATGGCGTATTCGCTTTACACGTTCTCTGCCCCCAACTTGCCGAACAGCCATCTGATGATGCTGACGATCCCGTTCGTCATCTACGGTATCTTTCGCTATCTCTACCTGGTTTACCGGCACGACCAGGGCGGGCTGCCGGAGCAAGTACTGCTCAACGATCTGCCGTTGCTGGCGAGCATTGTCCTCTGGGGGCTGGCGACGGTCGCGTTGCTCTACGTGCCAGAGCTGCTATGAGTTGACGCAACTTTACTCCACGGTATGTGGAAAGTCGTTGCGTGACTTGGTATACTCCGGGCGTA
>JADBJL010000102.1 GCA_014874455.1 Thermomicrobiaceae bacterium | reverse complement strand
TGCCGCTCGAACGTGCGAGCGGCTCGTTCGCCGCCCATCTCCAGCTCGAGGATGGGTCGAGCCGGGAGCTGCGCGGAGACCTGGATCGCCTGCCGCTCGTCGGCCAGGCAGACGTCGACGGCCATCGCTATACCGTCCGCGGGCTTCGGTTGCCCAACCGGCTGCCTTGGGGCTATCACCGGCTGACGCTCGAGATCTCCGGCGGCGACATCGTCGGCGCGACGGTCATCGCCGCGCCACGACGCGCCTGGATGCCGCGAAGCCCGCAGGCCCGCTTCTGGGGCACGTTCTTGCCACTGTACGCGCTGACTAGCGAGCGGAGCTGGGGCGCCGGCAACTTCAGCGACCTCGCGAGTCTGTTCGAATGGACGATAGGCCAGGGTGGGCACTTCACCGGCACGCTGCCGCTCCTGGCAGCCTATCTCGACGAGCCGTGCGAGGTGAGCCCGTATATGCCGGTGAGTCGCCTCTTCTGGAACGAGTTCTATCTCGACGTGACGGCGTTACCGGAATTCCAGAGGAGCGAAGCTGCTCGGGAACTGGTCGCCTCTTCCGCTTTCCAGGCAGAACTCCGTCGCCTCCGTAGCCAGCGTCTCGTCGACTACCAGGCTGGCATGCGCCTGCGCCGGCACGTGCTGGAACTCTTGGCGCGCACGTGCTGGGAGACGCCCGGCCCCCGGCGCGACGAGCTCGAAGCCTGGCGCTCTGCCCACCCGGAAGCGGATCGATACGCGCGCTTCCGGGCGACGGTCGAGCGGTACCGGGCTGGCTGGTCAGCCTGGCCAGAGCCCCAGCGCAGCGGCGACCTGCGCGAGGCCGATCCGACGGCTGTCCGGTACCATCTCTACGCGCAATGGGTAACCGAGCAGCAGCTCGGGCAACTGGTTCGTAACGGCAGTGCGGGCGGGCTGGGGCTCTATCTCGACCTGCCGCTCGGCGTGCATCCTGAGGGGTTCGACACCTGGCGCTATCGTGATCACTTTCTCCAGTCGGTCAGCGCTGGCGCGCCTCCCGACCCGTTCTTCGAGGAAGGCCAGGTGTGGGGGTTCCCACCACTGCACCCGGAGCGGCAGCGCGAGGATGGCTACCGCTATCTCAGGGCCTGCTTCCGGCATCACCTGTGCCATGCCGGTATGCTCAGGATCGATCACGTCATGGGGCTGCACCGGCTGTACCTCGTGCCGGCCGGCAGCAGCGGCCGGGATGGTGTCTACGTCCGCTATCCTGCCGAAGAACTCTATGCGGTGCTCACGGTGGAGTCGCACCGCTGCCGCTGCGTCGTGGTCGGAGAGGATCTCGGCACCGTCCCGAGCTCGGTGCGGCAAGCTATGGCACGGCACGGGCTCCTGCGGATGTACGTCCTTCCCTTCGAGCTGCGGCCTGGTGGCGAGGCGCATCCTCCATCCCAGAACACACTCGCCTGCCTGGATACGCACGACCTGCCGCCGTTCGCCGCCCTCTGGGAGTCCTGGCCTGCTGAGGAGCGGCAGCGGTTGTTCTCCTGGTTACGACACCGGAGATGCCTCTCCGAAGCTGAAGACAGCAATGCCCACACAGCGCTGCGGGGCCTTCTGACCTTCCTGGCTGCCAGCCCCGCTCAGGCCGTCGTCATCAACCTCGAAGACCTGTGGCTGGAGACCGAACCACAGAACCGGCCCGGCACCGGCCCGGAGCAGCCGAACTGGCGTCGTAAGGCGCGCTACACCCTCGAGGACATCAAGGCATCCACCGATGTCCGCGAGGTGCTCGCGCGCGTGAACCGGCTGCGACGACAAGGGGGTGAGTCATGACGACGCAGGCAGAGCGCGTCCGCTACGACGTCACGCTCCTCACCGACGACGACCTCTACCTGTTCAACGAGGGGTCATGGCTGCGCGCCTACGAGAAGCTCGGGGCCCACGTGGTGCAGAGCGGCGACGAACGCGGCGTCTACTTCGCGGTATGGGCACCGAACGCCCGGAGCGTCTCGGTGATCGGCGACTTCAACGGCTGGACGCCGGGCCGTCACCCGCTGCGGCCACGCGGGAGCTCCGGCATCTGGGAGGGCTTCGTCCCGGGGCTGGAGGTGGGGGCGCTCTACAAGTACCACATCCACTCGCACTACCACGGCTACCAGGTACAGAAGGCCGATCCATACGGCTTCCTGCACGAGACGCCGCCGCGCACCGCCTCGATCGTGTGGAGCCTGGACTACCAGTGGGGCGATCAGGAGTGGATGGCATCCCGGCGCGCGCGCAATGCGTTCGAGGCGCCGATCAGCATCTATGAGGTGCACCTGGGCTCGTGGATGCGGGTGCCCGAGGAGGGCAACCGCTGGCTGACCTACCGGGAGCTTGCGCCGCGGCTCGCCGAGCACGTCGAGCGTCTCGGCTTCACCCATGTCGAGTTCCTCCCGGTGATGGAGCACCCCTTCTACGGCTCCTGGGGCTACCAGATCACCGGCTACTTCGCCCCGACCAGCCGCTACGGCACGCCCCAGGACTTCATGTACCTGATCGACTACCTCCACCAGCACGGCATCGGCGTGATCCTCGACTGGGTCCCCTCGCACTTCCCGAACGACGAGCACGGCCTGATCTACTTCGACGGCACGCACCTCTACGAGCACGCCGACCCACGCAAGGGCTTCCACCCGGACTGGCGCAGCGCCATCTTCAACTACGGTCGCAACGAGGTACGCACGTTCCTGCTCTCGAGCGCTATGTTCTGGCTGGATCGCTATCACGCCGACGGTCTCAGAGTCGACGCGGTGGCCTCGATGTTGTACCTCGACTACTCGCGCGGGCCAGGGGAGTGGATCCCCAACGAGTACGGCGGGCGAGAGAACCTCGAGGCCATCGCTTTCCTGCGGCGTCTCAACGAGGAGGTCTACCGCCACTACCCCGACGTGCAGACGATCGCCGAGGAGTCGACCGCCTGGCCGATGGTCTCGCGCCCGACCTACGTCGGCGGTCTGGGGTTCGGGATGAAGTGGGACATGGGCTGGATGCACGATACGCTCTTCTACATGTCCCGTGACCCGATCTATCGCAAGTACCACCACGGGCAGCTTACCTTCAGGATGCTCTACGCCTTCAACGAGAACTTCGTGCTCCCGCTCTCGCACGACGAGGTCGTCCACGGCAAGGGCTCGCTGCTCGCCAAGATGCCGGGTGACGACTGGCAGAAGTTCGCGAACCTGCGCCTGCTCTACGGCTACCAGTTCACCCAGCCCGGCAAGAAGCTGCTGTTCATGGGCGCCGAGATCGGCCAGTGGCGCGAGTGGGATCACGAGAGCAGTCTCGACTGGCATCTCCTCGCCTACGAGCCACACCAGGGCATCCAGCGCTGGCTCGAAGATCTCAACCGCCTGATGCGCGAAGAGCCGGCGCTGCACGAGCTCGACTTCAGCCCCGACGGCTTCCAGTGGATCGACTGCAACGACGCCGAGAACAGCGTGCTGAGCTACCTGCGGCTGGCGAAGAGGCAAGGACAAGAGCTGCTGATCGTCTGCAACTTCACGCCGGTACCGCGCCAGAACTACCGGGTCGGCGTGCCACAGGGAGGGTTCTGGCGGGAGATCCTCAACAGCGACGCCCGGGAGTACGGTGGCTCTGGCTGGGGCAACCTCGGCGGCGTCGAGGCGGTGCCGGTCCCCTGGCACGGCCGGCCCTACTCGCTGAACCTGACGCTGCCGCCGCTCGCCATCATCGTGCTCAAGCCAGCAAGCTGAACTTTCCGCTGGCTGCGCTGGGCTCGCTACCGGCAGGCGCAGCCAGACGCAATCAGCGGGATGAAGGGAGCGATCACGGTGGCCGATCTCACGCTCGGCGCGGTCTATCTCGGCGAGCGCACCGCTCGCTTCACCGTGTGGGCGCCGAAAGCCGAGCGGCTCGAGCTGCACCTGCTGGCCCCGCGCGAGCGGCTGGTTCCGATGGAGCGCGGGACGCGCGGCTACTGGAGCGCGGTCGCAACGGACGTCGAGCCCGGCACGTGGTACTGGTACCGGCTGGAGGGAGAGCGCGATCTCCCCGACCCCGCGTCTCGCTGGCAGCCGCTCGGCGTGCACGGCCCGTCGGCGTTGGTCGACCCGGGAAGCTTCGGCTGGGCCGACCGCGCGTGGCGTGGGTTGCCGCTAGACGCCCTGGTCTTCTACGAGCTGCACGTCGGCACCTTCACGCCGGAAGGGACGTTCGACGCCATTGTCCCCCACCTGCCTGACCTGGCCGAACTGGGGGTCACGGCGATCGAGCTGATGCCGGTGAGCCAGTTCCCCGGCGAGCGCAACTGGGGCTACGACCCCGTCTACCCCTTCGCCGTCCAGCACTCGTACGGCGGGCCCGATGGCCTGCGCCGGCTGGTCGATGCCTGTCACCGGCAGGGGATCGCGGTCTTCCTCGACGTGGTCTACAACCACCTCGGCCCGGAGGGCAACTACCTTGGGGAGTACGGCTTCTACTTCACCGAGCGCTACCGCACCCCCTGGGGCTCGGCTATCAACCTCGACGGGCCGGCGAGCGACGAGGTGCGCTGGTACGTTCTCGAGAACGCGCTGATGTGGCTGCGCGAGTACCACATCGACGGCTTTCGGCTGGACGCCGTGCACGCTATCCTCGACCAGCGCCCGCTCCACATCCTGGAGGAGCTCGCCCAGGCCGTCCACCGCGAGGCCGAGCGCCAGCGCCGCCTGATCCACGTCATCGCCGAGAGCGATGCCAACGATCCCCGGCTGATCGCTCACCCGGCTGCCGGCGGCTACGGGCTGGACGGCATCTGGAGCGACGACTTCCACCACAGCCTGCACGCGCTCCTGACCGGCGAGCGCCAGGGCTACTATCAGGACTACGGCTCGCTCGACCACCTGGCCCGGGCGCTCCGCTCCGGCTTTACCTATACCGGCCAGTACTCATCGTTCCGGCACCGCAGCCACGGGCGACCGGCCCCGCTGGCCCATCCGCGGCAGTTTGTGGTCTGCGCGCAGAACCATGACCAGGTGGGCAACCGGGCAGCCGGAGAGCGGTTGAGCCAGCTCGTCTCCTTCGCCCAGCTCAAGCTGGCTGCGGCGACGGTCATCCTCTCGCCGTACCTGCCCCTGCTGTTCATGGGCGAGGAGTACGGCGAGACAGCGCCGTTCCAGTACTTCACCAGCCACAGCGACCCAGATCTGGCCCGCGCGGTGCGCGAGGGGCGACGGCGGGAGTTCGCCGCCTTCGCCTGGGGCGAAGCGGTTCCCGACCCGCAAGATCCGGCCACGTTCGCGCGCTCGAAGCTGCAACACGCGCAGCGTGAGCAGCCCCACCACGCCATGCTGCGGGAGTTCTACCGGGAGCTGCTGCGCCTGCGGCGGAGCACCCCGGCGCTCGCCACGCTCGAGCACGGGGGGCTGGATGTCCACCTCCGCGAGGAGCACCGGTCGATCGTCGTGCGACGGCAGGCCTGGGAGAGCTGCACGTGCCTGATCCTGTGCTTCGCCGAACAGGCCCAGACTATCCCGCTCAGCCTGGAACCGGGGGCATGGAGCGTCCGGCTCGACTCCGAGGCCGTGCGCTGGAACGGGCTGGGAAGCCAGCTCGGCGAGCGAATTCGGGCTGGTAGCGTGCTACACTTGCCTGTTCAGCCCTGGTCGGCTGTCCTTCTAGAGCATGCTGGGAGCGGCTGACGGCCGGGGGTGTGGATGCCCGGTACACGGGCGAACCACGGCATCAGGCACGTGGCAGCTTGGTCGGCAACCGCTCTGGGATCGTACGGACATGGGATCGAGATGAAGTACATCTGTATCCACGGCCATTTCTACCAGCCGCCGAGGGAGAACCCCTGGCTGGAAGTCGTCGAGCTCCAGGACTCGGCGTATCCCTATCACGACTGGAATGCGCGGGTCACCGCCGAGTGCTATGGGCCAAACGCGTGGTCGCGCATCCTCAACAGCCAGGGACGGATCATCAAGATCGTCGACAACTACGCTCGAATCAGCTTCAACTTCGGCCCGACACTGCTCGCCTGGCTGCAAGAAGAGGAGCCGATGGTCTACCAGGCGATCCTGGCGGCCGAGCGTGAGAGCCAGGTGCGCTTCGGGGGCCACGGCTCGGCGATGGCGCAGGCGTACAACCACATCATCATGCCCCTCGCTAACTCGCGGGACAAGCGTACCCAGGTGATCTGGGGCATCCGTGACTTCGAAGCACGCTTCGGCCGTCCGCCGGCCGGCATGTGGCTGCCCGAGACTGCCGTCGACCTTGAGACGCTCGATGTCCTGGCCGAGCACGGCATCGCCTTCACCGTCCTGGCTCCGCACCAGGCGAAGCGAGTGAGGCCGCGCGAAGGCGGAGAGTGGCAGGACGTCTCCGACGGCAAAGTCGAGACCACCCGGCCGTATCTCGTGAGCCTGCCCTCTGGGCGATCGATTGCGGTTTTCTTCTTTAACGGGCCGATCTCGCGGGAGATCGCTTTCGGCGACCTGCTCAACAGCGGCGAGCGCTTCGCTCAGCGTCTGCTGGCCGCCGCCTGGGACGCTAAGGGCGAGCCGATCGTCCACGTGGCGACCGATGGGGAAACCTACGGCCACCACCACCGTTTCGGCGATATGGCCCTGGCCTATGCGCTCGAGCAGATCGAGTCCAGCTCCGGCGTGGCGCTGACCAACTACGCCGCCTACCTGGCGGAACATCCTCCGGCCTGGGAGGTCGAGATCCAGGAATTTACCTCCTGGAGCTGCATCCATGGGGTCGAGCGCTGGCGCAGCAACTGCGGCTGCAATACCGGGGCGCATCCTGGATGGACGCAGGCGTGGCGCGCGCCGCTACGCGAGGCGCTCGACTGGCTGCGCGACACGCTCGTGCCCCTGTACGAGCGGATGGGCAGCGAGCTCTTCACCGATCCCTGGGCGGCCAGGGACGACTACATCAGCGTCATCCTCGACCGCGCTGAGGACAACATCACCCGCTTCCTGGAACGCTGGCAGGGCCGGACGCTCGAGCCGGACGAGCGGGTGACGGCGCTCAAGCTCCTGGAGCTGCAGCGACATGCGCTGCTGATGTATACGAGCTGCGGCTGGTTCTTCGACGAGATCTCCGGCATCGAGACGGTGCAGGTGCTCCAGTATGCCGGGCGCGTGATCCAGCTTGCCGAAGAACTCTTCGGTGACCGGTTCGAGGAGCAGTTCCTGGCGATCCTGGAGAAGGCGCCGAGCAACATCCCCGAGATCGGCAACGGACGAGTCGTCTACGAGCGGTTCGTGCTCCCGGCACGCGTCGATCTCCCGAAAGTCGCGGCGCACTACGCGGTCAGTGCTCTCTTCGAGGGCTACCCGGAATCGACCACCATCGCGTGTTACCAGATCGACCGGCTGGCACACGACCTGCAGCAAGCAGGTCGAGCCCGTTTGATGATGTGCCAGATCCGGGTGAAGAGCTTCGTCACTGAGGAGTCCGATACGTTCAACGTGGCTGCGCTCCATCTCGGTGAGCACAACGTCATTGCTGGCGTGCGCGGCGACCACGACGAGCGGGCGTACCAGAAGCTGGTCGCCGCGCTCACGGCGAGCTTCGCACGGGCCGATATCCCGGAGACGATCCGCGCGCTCGATGCGTACTTTCAGCCGGCCACCTACTCGCTCCGGACGCTCTTCCGCGACGAGCAGCGGAAGATCCTCGATGTGATCCTCGCCTCGACACTGCAAGAGGCCGAAGAGCTGTATCGCCACCTGTACGAGGATAGCCAGCCGCTCATGCGCTTCCTCGCCGACCTCGGCGTGCCGATCCCCCCGGCCTTCCAGACCGCGGCCCGCTTCACCGTCAACGCCGATCTGCGCCGGGAGATCGAGTCTCCACAGCCCGACTTCGAGCGGATCGACCAGCTCTTCCGCGAGGCCGAAACCTGGCACCTGGATCTCGACCAGCATGGGCTCGCCTACGCCTTGCAGCGGGCCCTCGAGCGAGCCGCCGAGCGCTGGCGGGTCACCCCGGAAGACCCCGATCTGCTGCAACTGCTGACCGGCCTGTCGTCGGTCGCACCGCGCCTCAAGGAGCCGGTCAATACCTGGCACGTGCAGAACATCGTCTACGAGGTCTTGCACACGGTGTACCCGCAGATGAGCTGGCGTTACGAGCGGGGCGACGACGCGGCGCTGGAGTGGATCCACGTCTTTCGGCAACTCTGCGACGCCCTCTGGATCGCGGTCGAGTGAGGCCGGCCACGCGCGTGCCAGCGGCGACCTACCGGCTCCAGCTCGGCCCGGCGATGAGCTTCGACCAGGCACGCGAGATCGTTCCCTATCTCGCCGCGCTCGGTGTCTCCGATCTCTACCTCTCGCCGATCTTCCAGGCCCGCAGCGGGAGCACTCATGGCTACGACGTGACCGATCCGACCCGGATCAGCTCCGCTCTCGGCGGGCCCGAAGGGTTCGCCCGCCTCGGCACGGCCCTCCGCGAGCACGGCCTGGGGCTCGTGCTCGATATCGTGCCGAACCACCAGGCAGCCCACGAGGAGAACCCGCGCTGGCGGGCCGTACTCCAGAACGGCCGGGCCTCGCCGGATGCCCGCTTCTTCGATATCGACTGGAATCCTCCGTGGCCGGGCTTCGAGGGGCAGCTCCTCTTGCCGATCCTCGGCCAGCGCTACGCCGAGGCGCTCCGGGCCGGCGAGTTCCGGCTCGGCTGGGACGGCGGCTTCGCCCTCCAGTACCGCGACCGCTGCCTCCCGCTGAACCGCCACGGCTGGCGCATGGCGTTGGAGGCGGTCATCGAGACACTGCCGCAGCATGCCGATGCAGCACCTCACCGCGTTATCGAGCGGCTGGCCAGGCAGGTGGAGGCGAGGGCCCTGGCACCCGACGCGGCAGCCCACCAGCTCCGCGCGCTGCTACCCGCCTTCCCTGAGCTGGAGCAGGCAATCTCCGCGGCGCTCGAGCGCTTCGACCCGCGCACTGGGGCGGAGGCGACCCAGCGCCTCGACCGGCTCATCGCAGTCCAGCACTACCGGCCAGCGTTCTGGCGCAGCGCCGTCAGCCAGCTCAACTATCGCCGCTTCTTCGACATCGCCGACCTCGCCGGGGTGCGCGTGGAAGACCCGCTCGTCTTCGACGCGACCCACCGCCTGATTGTCGACCTCGTTCGCTCTGGCCAGGTCACCGGCCTCCGGATCGACCACATCGACGGGCTGGCCGACCCGGACGGCTACCTGGAGATGCTCTATCGACGCGTGTGGCACGCGCTCGGCGACCGGCCGGCGAGCCAGGAGCTGCCGTGTTACATCGTGGTGGAGAAGATCCTGACCGGCGACGAAGCGCTCCCGGAGGAGTGGCCGGTCGCCGGGACGACCGGGTACGAGTTCGCGCGGCAGGTGACACGGCTCTTCCTCCACCCGGAAGGGAGCGCGCGGCTGCACGCGGCCAACAGCGCGCTGTCGGTTGCCGGGAGAGCGTGGGCCGAAGTCGGGCGACGGGCTGGGGCGCCGGAGCTCACGGCCGCGGATACATCGGGCAGCGTGACCATGCGCCCGGTCACCGAGCACCAAACGAGCGAGGTGCCGACCTTTGCCGAAGTGGCTGACCGGGCGCGTCGGCAGGTTCTGCACGAGCTCTTCAGCGCGGAGCTCGATTCGCTGGCGGGCCGTTTGGCAGGCCTGGCCCGGCTGTGCCCCGAAGGGCGAGACCTCACCGTAGGCGAGCTGCGCCGGGCACTGTTCGAGGTCACCGCGACGCTGCCGGTCTACCGCACCTACCGCAGCGACCGGCCTCTGCGGCCGGCTGACCGGGTATGCATCGAGCATGCGCTGGCAGAGGCCAGGCGACACTGGCCAGAGGGCGCAGCAGCCCTCACGTTCCTCGAGCTCGTGCTGCTCGCCCGGGACTGGAGCGGCGAGGACTGGCTCGGCTTCGTCCGGCGCTGGCAACAGCTTACCGGTGCGGCGATGGCGAAGGGGGTAGAGGACACCGCGCACTACCGCGATGTCCGCCTGCTGGCTCTCAACGAGGTCGGCGCCGAGCCGGACGACGGGCCGCTCGCAGCAGAGGACTTCCACCGCTGGTGCCGCTGGCGGCTCGAGCACTGGCCGCACACCTTGAACGCGACCTCGACCCACGACACCATGCGCAGCGAGGACGCACGCGCCCGGCTCTGTGTCCTGGCTGATCTACCGGACGCCTGGCAGGCGGCGGTCAACCGCTGGCGCGAGGTCGCTGCGCCCTTCCGCACGATGGTCGACGGTGAGCCCGTCCCTGATCCGGCGATGGAGCTGCTCTGCTACCAGTCACTCCTCGCTGCCTGGCCGCTCGACCCGGCCGAGCAGGCCGGGTTCCTGTCGCGACTCCAGGGCTATCTCGTCAAGGCGGCGCGGGAAGCCAAGCAGCGCACGAGCTGGCTCGACCCGAACCAGGCGTACGAGCAGGCGCTGGTGCGTTTCGCTGAGGCGCTGCTGACCGACCGGCGAGCGGAGCCCTTTCGCGACGACTTTCGCCGCCTCTGGCAGGCTGTCGCCTTCCACGGCGCCCTCATCAGCCTGGCGCAGACCGCGATCAAGTTGACTGCTCCCGGCGTGCCCGACCTCTACCAGGGCTGCGAGCTGTGGTGCTTCTCGCTGGTCGACCCTGACAACCGCCGGCCGGTCGACTTCGCCCGCCGGGAAGCCGCACTCCGGCAGTTGCACGCTGTCGGCGACCTGCCAGCGCTGGCAGATGAGCTCCTCGAGACCTGGGAAGATGGCCGGATCAAGCTCCACCTTACGACCCGGCTGCTCCACCTGCGACGGGAACATCCCGAGCTGTTCGCGGCTGGGAGCTACCTGCCGCTGGCCGGCGACGGGCCGCGCGCGGAGTTCGTGGTCGCGTTCACCCGCCAGCAGAACGAGGTCTGGAGCCTGACCGCGGTGCCGCGCTTCACTGCCCGGCTGGTCGAGTGGGAGGATGGGCTGCCGGCCCAGCGTTACGCGCTCGGGCAGCCGAGCTGGCAGGACACAGCGCTCGTCCTGCCGGACGGCGCCCCTCGCCGCTGGCGGTGCCGGTTGACCGGACAGCTCGTCGAGGCGAGGGCGGGAACGCCACCGCGGCTGCGGCTAGCAGAGGTCTTCGGGCGCTGGCCGGTGGCTGTGCTGCTCGCTGACAGGCCTACTGCGCGAGCGTGAGCGATTCCCCTTGCCCCCGGCCCGAGGAGAGCGGACGCCTGGAGCAGGGCTGGCCTACCGGTGGTCGAGGCGAGCGGATGGCCCCGCAAGCTTCACGGCCCGCCCGCAGGACTCGGCGGCCGTGAAGCACGCGAACAGCGGTTACGCCGGGGGGCCGGTGAGTAACTCGCGCAGCTCAGCCTCGCGCTGCTGTTTGGTGACGATAAACAGCTCGTCGCCCGGCTCGATGACGGTCTGGCCGGTGGGGATGATCAGCTCACCGTGGCGCAAGATCGCGGTGATGATCACCTCAGGCGGGAGTTCGAGCTGCCAGATCGGCTGGTGGATGACCGGTGAGTCCTCGGCGACCTTGGCTTCGACGATGGCGAGATCCGCGTGGCGGAGTGCCATCAGGTGGACGAAGGGGCGCTCGGGAATCTGCTGCTCGATGATGCTGAGAATAACGTTCGTCTGGCTGACCGTCACGTCGATGCCCAGCTTGCGGAAGAGTTCCTCGTTCTTCGGGTTATTGACGCGAGCGATCGTCCGCCGAACCCTGAAGCGCTCGCGGGCCATCTGGCAGATCACGAGGTTGTCCTCGTCGTCGCCGGTGACGGCGATGACCACGTCGGCCCGCCCGGCTCCAGCAGCGGCCAGCGTCGCCACCTCCGCGCCGTCGCCCTGCATGACGATGGCGCCGAACCGATCGCGGTAGACCTGCACCTTTGCCGGGTTCTTCTCGACCAGGAAGACTTCGTACCCTTCGTTGACGAGTGTCTTGGTGAGGTAATAGCCAACCTTGCCGCCACCGACGACGATGATGTACATAGCAGGGCTCCTATGCGCGCTGTCACACTCCGCTGCTCGGGCCTCAATCGGAGACGCGGGTCGGATGACCCTCACGAACCTGCTGCTCGATCATGTCGGCCACTGTCCTGGTCGGGCAGATCACGGTCAGGCCCAACCCGCGATAGACCTCCGCGCGTTCGGGGTCATAGATCCGGAGGATCACCTTGGGCACGCGGTAGACCACCTGAGCGATCTGTGCCGCCATGATGTTGGTGTTGTCATCCTCGGTGACGGCGATGAAGACATCGGCCGATTCGATCCCGGCCGAGCGGAGGACGTCCTCATCGATGCCGGTACCGAGGACGAGCTGACCTGGGAACCGCTCCGGCAAGCGGCGAAACGACTCCTGTCGCTGGTCGACGATCGAGATCCGGTGCCCCTCGGCCGCGAACTCGGTCGCCACCCGGCTGCCGACGCGGCCACAGCCGACGATGACGATTCTCATACGCTCGTCTCGCTCTCGCTTGCGACCCGGATAACGATGACATCGCACGGGGCATTATCGAGGATATAGGGCAGTGTCTCACCTTGAGTCAGCACCCCGAGGTGCCATCGACTCGTTGTCGCCATGATGATCGCATCCGCCGCCCGCTCGATGGCCTCGTCCACGATCGCTGCCGCCGCCACACGCGCTTGGAGTAGCTCCGTCGTCACGCGCTTCCAGCGGCCACGAGCCACCCGCTGCGCGTAGCTGGCGGCACTCTCGAGGATGCTTGTGCCCTGCTCGATCTGATCGGGCAGTTCGCTGTCGAGCGCATACCGCTGCGGCACCTCGACGACGTACACCAGCGTCAGCCAGGTCTCACCAGAGCTACAGATCGCCGCAGCGAGATCGATCGCCCGGCGGTCACCGGGCAACCCACTCACGGGTACGATGATACGCCGATACACCTGCTTCCGCTCCCGCTCGATTGCTCTTCAGATGTCCTCACAGCCCACAAGGCCTCCAACATAAGTATTCACCTGCCGACAGGTCAGAGCGTCATACCCCGAGCGCAAGCCGGCGGATAAGCGGCTCCGGCAGGCCCGCACCGCGCATCTCCTCCTGCACCTGCTCGATCGCGTAGGAGACGCGGTGGAAGCTGACGGCTCCCTCGTCGGGGTCATAGATCGCATACGCGGCGCGTGGATCGCCGTCCCGCGGCTGCCCCACCGCTCCGGGGTTGATCATATACCGGTCGTCGCCCAAGCGAATCCGGTCACCGTGACGCGGCGCGTAAGGCGGCAGGCCGCGCAACGCCTCTCGCTCTCGGATCACGAACGGCACGTGCGTGTGACCGAAGAAGCAGATGGCTGTGTCGAAGTAGTTGAAGTTCACCGCTGCCAGGTGCGCATTGTAGACATACTCCCAGACCGGGTTTCTCGGGCTGCCGTGGACGACGGTCGATGCACCGGAGATCACCCGGTTCGGCAACCCTTCGAGGTACGCCAAGTGTTCTCGTCCGAGCTGGGCGATCGTCCAGCGGAGCGCGTACTGAGCAATCGGGTTGAACCCCTCGAGGGCTGCTCGCCCCAGACAAGCCCAGTCATGGTTACCGACGACGCTCACCTCCGTCGCGATGGACTGCACACGTTCCACGCACTCTCGCGGGCGCGGGCCATAACCGACGATGTCGCCCAGGCACCAGACATCGTCGACTGAACCGGCGGCGGCGAGAACCGCTTCGAGTGCGACGAGGTTGGCATGAATATCGGCAATGATCAGGATGCGCACAAAGTGTCTCCAAACGCCGTGTTCACGTCGACAGGGTGATCACCTGCTGCAGCGCACTCACTCGACTACCGCGGCCAGGCCGTCCAGTGCCCCGCACATACTCCCTGAAGAATGTCCAATGGCTCACAGCCCGTCGATCATGGCCGGTAGTATAGCCGAGCCAGGACGCGTCGGCGCGGACGATGCGTCGCTCTTCGCGTGCGCGCACGGCGATGCCCGGCTGGTAAATTCTGTCGCGACGGAGCATGATAAGAACGACCGGCGCTGACGAGCTCAGGATGGACTGTGGGTCACGGCTGCGCCGGGCCATCTGCCGCAGGAAGGGAGGGTACTCATGGTACAGGAAGGGCAGGACTGGAGGTCGGTGGGCTTGATGGCTGGAAGCGCGCTGGCGCTCGGCCTGACGGTGGCTGCGCTGCGCGCACGACGACGCCCGAAGACGCTCCGGCAGCGGCTGGCCGAGGAGATCGATGTCCGCTCAGCGCTCGAAGCCCTGCGCGGAGCGATGGGGGAGGTGCGCGAATCTCTACCGGAAGACGGCCGGGTGGTACGGCAAGTGGTCGAGCAGCGGCTGAAGCCGCTGGCAGTCGCCACCCGGCGCGAGTTACCGAAGCGCACGCGGCGGGCCATCAAGCAGCTCGAAGCCGAACGTGAGCACCTGACCAAGGTGCTGGAGCGCGAGGTGGCACCGACGACGCAGCGGCTGGCCCAGGAAGCACTGCGTGAGGCCGAGGAGTTGCTGGGTGTCGCCCGGCAGCGCGCTGAGGCGGTGACGGGTCGCGTGTCCGCGGAGTTGCCGGAGCGTGCCCGCGAGCGCGCGGGTGCCGTCCTGGGCATGGTGAGCCAGCTCGCTCCGGCCCGCACCCGCCGCCGCGGACGGCTCCGCGCCGGTACCCAGGCCGCGCGCGAGATACCAGGCCGGTTGGTCACACGAATTGCGAGGACGCTGCAAGAGGCCGCAGCGATCGGTTTCTGGGCCGGCGCGGCCGGGGCGCTCGTCTACTTCGGCTTGCTGAGCGACGAGCAGCGGACACGTGTCCGCCGGGCCATCAGCACGACCTGGGTGCAGATCCAGGATCTGTGGGCCGACTTCCGGGGCGAAGACACGGCTTTCGCCGACCTATCGCATTGAGTGTCGGACGCCCTCACCGCAGCCCTGCCACCTCGTGGAGCTGGGCGAACGCGCGAACACTCCCCTTTCAACGTGCCCTTCAGGAGGGGTAGGGGCGAATGGCCATTCGCCCCTACCATTTATTGGTGGGCCGTGCATGGCCGCTCTGCCGCTGGTGCTTGCTCCGGCCCAACCGAGGTTCGGAGCCGAGCGCATGCGCAGGAAAGGGGGTGGACGAGAGCCACGGGCGAGCTACGAGATGCTCTTCACCGCCTCGGCGAACACGTCCAGGAACTCCTCGGCCTGGCGCTGGTTGATGATCAGCGGCGGGATGACCCGGATCACCTGGTCGTACTCACCGGCGGTGATCAGCAGCGTCCGCAGCTCCTGGGCCCGCTGGATCACCCGCTTGACCGCGTCGGGGTTGGGCGAGCGGTCGGGCTGGACGAACTCGACGCCGATCATCAGTCCCAACCCGCGCACCTCGCCGATCACCGGGAACTCGTCCTGCAGCTCACGGAGCTGGGCCATCAGGAAGTTGCCGATCCGCTCGGCGTTCTCCGGCAGCCGCTCCTCGCGCATGACCTCGAAGGTGGCCACGCCCGCGGCACAGGCAACGGCGTTGCCACCGTACGTCCCCCCGTGGGCGCCGGGCGCCCACTTGTCCATCAGCTCGCGGCTGGCGACGACGGCCGAGAGCGGCAGGCCGGAGGCGATCCCCTTCGCCACGGTCACGATGTCGGGCACGATCTCGAAGTGCTCGAAGGCCCACATCCGGCCGGTACGGCCCACCCCGGTCTGGATCTCGTCGACGATCAGGAGGATCCCGTACTGGTCGCACAGCCGGCGGAGATTCTGGAGGAAGCGCTTGGGCGGCAGGATATAGCCGCCCTCGCCGAGCATCGGCTCCACGATGATGGCGGCTACGTCGTCGGGCATGACCATCGTCTCGAAGAGGCGCTCCAGCTCGGCCAGGCAGGCGAGGTCGACCTCGTCTGGTGGCACCCCGTAGGGGTTGCGGAACGGGTAGGGGTAGGGAGCGTAGTAGATCGAGGGCACCAGCGGCTCGTAGTGGCCACGCACCTTCACCCGGGAGCTGGTGAGCGCCATAGCCAGGTGCGTGCGCCCGTGGAACGCGCCCCGGAAAGCGATGATCGCCGGCCGGCCGGTGGCGACCTTGGCCAGCTTGACGGCCCCCTCGACCGCCTCGGCGCCGGAGTTGCTGAAGAAGACCTGGTTCAGCTTCGGTGGCATCGTCGCGGTGATGGCCTGAGACAGCCGCATCATCGGCTCGTGCGCCAGGATGTTGGCCTGGGCGTGGATGATCTTGCCGGCCTGCTCGCGGATCGCGGCGACGACCTTGGGATGGCAGTGCCCGGTATTGACGACCGCGATCCCTGATGTAAAGTCAGCCCACCGCTCGCCGTGGATGTCCCAAACGTACAGTCCCTCCGCACGGTCGACCACGACGGGCGAGTAGCGGGTAAGGACACGGGGGATGATCTCGAGCGGGTTCAACTCCGGTGCCGCCATCGCGATGCTCCTTCCTGACCAGTCCGATCCGACGCCGCCGGATGCCGTTACAGCTCGTGCAGGAGAGCGATCAGCAGGGCCGTGCGCTCGATCAGACCACTGATTCGAATGTGCTCGTGCTCGGCATGGCCGCCGTCGCCGGGGCAGCCCAGCCCATCGATTGTGGGCACGCCGAGCGCGGCGGTGAAGTTGCCGTCGCTGGCACCGCCGGTCGCAGCCTCGGTCAGCTCGAGGCCGATCGCTCGCCCGATCTCGCGGGCACGCTCGAAGGCAGCGAGGATGACTGGCGTGCGCTCCATCGGCGGCCGGTTCAGCCCGCCCTCGATCACCACCTCGGCGCCGGGCAACCACGGGCGGCTGCCGAGGATTGCCGCCACGACCCGTTCAGCCTCCGCCATCGTCGCCACGCGCAGGTCGACCCGCGCCCATGCCTCCTCAGCGACGACGTTCGGGCGTGTACCGCCACCGACGACGCCGACGTTCACAGTCGTGCCCAGGCTGAAATCGGTGAGGCTGTGCAGGTAGTTAACCTGGTTCGCGAGTTCCTGGATCGCGCTGATCCCCTTCTCCGGATCAGCGCCCGCATGGGCCGCCCGGCCGCGGATGCGCACGGTGAAGATGCCGACCCCTTTGCGCGAGGTCTTGAGCGCGCCCATCGGTGGAACCGGCGGCTCCAGACAGAGCACGTAGCCGCTCTGCCGCGCCAGCTCCTCGATCAACGGCCGCGAGACCGGGCTGCCGACCTCTTCTTCTGTATTGATCAGCCAGCGGATCGGGCGGTGCTCCAGGCCGCGCTCTTCGAGCCAGCGCATCGCCTCCAGCATCATCGCGACGCTGGCCTTCATGTCGAAGACGCCGGGGCCACGGGCAACCTCGTCCTCGACGACGAACGGTCGGCGCTCGATGGTGCCGAGCGGCCAGACCGTATCGATATGCGTCATCACGAGCAGCGGCTCGGCGTCTCGCCCGCGGGCCGGCCACGATGCCACCGTAAGGTCGCCGTACTCGGCCTGGGGATAGACGGTCACCTCGGCGCCCAGCTCGCGACAGCGTCCCTGGAGCAGCCTGGCCAGCCGGTCGACGGCAGCCTTGTCGGTGCTGGGCGACTCGAGCGTGACGATCTCTCGCAGGCTCTCGAGCAGTGCCTCGCGCCGGCGGGCCACCTCATCGATCAGGCTCATGCAGCTCTTCCTCTTCCTCCGCAGGCAGGTCGAAGCGCTGCGTCGCCGGCCGGTAGCGCCAGGCTTCGGGGTCGAGCCGGCCGGTGCCGGTGTTGCGCGACCACTCCGAATAGCCGGCCGGCCGCGGCTGGCTGAAGTGGCGGAGGTTCGCCTCGAGATCGATGTAGCGGTCGGCCGCTTCCATCAGCTCGACCGACGTGTTGCGCGGCGTCGAGGCGACCTCGACGCGCAGGCCCAGACGCTGCGCGCTCTCGACGAGGTAGGTGAAGTCCCCGTCGCCGCTCACCAGCACGGCGACGTCGAAGTGCGGTGCCTGGGTCAGGAGGTCGACCGCCAGCTCCAAATCGAGGTCGCCTTTGAGCGAGCCGTCCGGCAGGCGCTTGAGCGACTTGGTCACGACCCGGAAGCCGTTGCGTCGCAGCCAGGTCAGGAACGGCACCGCGGTGCTGTCGTCCCCGGAGAGCGCGACGTACGCGTAGGCGCAGTAGAGGCGGCGTCCCGCGACCAGGAATTCGAGCAGCTTCGTGTAGTCGATCCGCACGCCGAGATCGCGTGCCGTGAAGTAGAGGTTCGACATGTCGAAGAACACGGCGACACGGTCGAGCTTTTCCGGCTGAATCATGTGTTGCCCTGACTTCCTCCAGATAGCGTCATCTGGCTTCCCTGCGTGCCACCACGAGGTATCCACAGCCGATCCCGAGTTCTCCCAATCCATTCCCGATGCGTGAGCTCACGCGCGTGCGGTGACGATGGGGAGATCCTTCATCGTCACCAGGCCAGGCGCATGCTCGACCACGCGCGGCACGGCATTGAGCGCGATCGCGGTCGTCGCACGATCCCCCTGTAGGCCACCTGGGATAATCAGCTCGAGCGGCGTCGGCCCTTCGAGCAGAACCTTGTCGTAGGCCGGATCGGCGTCCAGGTACATGCGCAGGTGGAGCGTGATCTTCTCCTCACCCCCCACGTAGCCCCGTCCGAGTTGCTCGACGCCGCACACGTACCCCGGCTCCACCGTGAAGTACTGGGTCGTGATCCGCCGCTCGGCGATCACCGGTTCGATCGACTCGCGGTAGTCGTCCAACTCCCAGCCGAGTCCAGCCGCGATCAGGTAGGCCGATTCCTGCAGCCCGACGTGCCGCACCGTGCCGGCGGCTACCAGCTCGCGGAACTCCTCGACCGTCTTGCCCGATCCGATCTTGGCCTGCAGCGGGCGGCGCCGCGTCGAGGCGTTCTGAACGCGCTGCACCCGAACGGCGGTGACCGCCTGCGCGATGCCGCTGAAGAACAAGGGCAAGCTATCCATCACGTAGCCAGGGTTCACTCCAGTCCCGAGCACCGTCACCCCGTGCTCACGCGCCAGCCCGTCGAGCTGCCGTGCCAGATCCGGGTGCTGCGCGGCGGGGAAGGACAGCTCCTCACAGGTCGACACGATGTTGCAGCCACTGCGGACGATCAGCTCGAGCTGTGGCCACACCTGGCGCAAGTAGGAGCCGGTGCAGTGCAGCACACAGTCCGGCTTCGTCTCAACCAGCAGCCGCTCGGCATCGCTGCGCACACGGATTCCGAGCGGCTGCTCTAACCCGATCACCTCGCCGACATCGCGACCGACCTTCTCCGGGTCGATGTCGACGGCGCCGACCAGCTCGTACGACGCTCGCTGCGTCGCCAACCGCGCCAGCTCCTGCCCGATCGGCCCCAGGCCGAACTGGACGACGCGATAGACCTTCATGCCACTTCCTTCCCTACTTTGCTCCACCTGCACGCGGCGAACCGGTTCGACCTCTCTCGCTTACGGCTTGCGTTGTTGCTTCTCCTTGAGCTGGCGGTAATACTTCTTCGGCTTGGGCAGCGGGCGGCTCTCCTCCGCCTCCCGCGCGGCAGCGGCCTCGGCCGCGGCGGTGGTCAGTTGCTCCTCCAAGACGGCCAGGTCATCATAGATGCCGATATTGGCGTTCGCCGCGGGGGTGCGCATCAGGCGGCGAACTAGCTCGAGCTGGGAGCGTACCTGTGCCTGCTCGCCGCCCTGACGCTCGGCGCTCTGCAGCACGCTCTCAACCAGCCGGATCGTCTCCGGCCGGGCGTTGTTCTCGATCAAGCGCTGGCGGACTCGCTGGAGTGCCTCGATCAAATACATCGCTCATCCTCTCGCCGCTCCGAAGGAGCGCCTTACGGTCGTGGAGTATCCGGTACCCGGCGTGTCGGCGCAAGGGTACAAGCCGAGCATTACCGTCAATTGTAGTAGTTGTACGATCAGATGTCCTGCTGCTGATGGTCAGGTAGAGAACTCTACCTTGGTGGAGCCCGTCTTTACCCGGCATTGCTGTGTTCGCCCCACCGTGCTTTACTTCCCTGGCGCTGTAGAGGCGCTGGCCGGATGAGCGGGCGAACCGCGAGCGGCTCTGGAGAGATTACCACCCGGCGTCCACTGCGTATCGGAACACCACACGTCTCCTGGCTGACGGAACCACTCTTCTCGGGTCTTCGGAGGGTCGCGCGTTGGAACTGAATCGCGACGAGCACGAGCTGCAAGGGCGCTTTCTCGGCTGCCTGCTGGGGCTGGCGATCGGCGATGCGCTCGGCATGCCGGTCGAAGGCTGGACAGCGGAGCGCATCCGTGAGGAATACGGCTGGATCGATCGCTACCTGCCGCGCCTCGGTTCTGACGGCCAGGTGGAGACGCCAGCCGGGGAATTCACCGATGACACTGAGCTGGCGCTTTGCCTCGTCGAGAGCCTGATCGGCGCCCACGGCTTCGTCGACCCCGAGACAGCCGGCTACCGCTTCCTGCGCGTCCTCCAGAGCGAGAGCGGCCGATTCCTCGACCCGACCACCCGCCGCGCCCTCGAGCGGGCCGCCGAGGCCGACGACTTCCAGCAGGGAATCGGCGGCGAAGAGCGGCCCAACTGCTCGGCGGCCGCGCGGATTGCCCCGATCGGGCTGATGCATGCCCTCGGCCGGTTCAACCCGGAGATCTTCACCCGCGACGTCCTGCGCGCCTGCCTCATTACCCACAGCGACCCCGAGGCGATCAACGGCGCGCTGGCGATCGCCTACGCGGTGCGCCTGCTGGTGGTGGCCGAAGTCCCGCCGGAGATGCTGATCGAGGACGTGCTCCACTTCATCGACGAGGACGCGGTGGCCCGGCGACTGCGCCTGGCCGCCTCACTGGCCGCGCACGGCGGCGAGCAGGAGCGCGACCTCGCCAACCTGCGGGAGATCGGCACGTCGTCGTATGTCGCCGAAGCCGTGGCCGCCGCCTTCTACTGCTTCGCGACGCACCCGGACGATTTCGCTGCCGCGGTGCTCACCGCGGTCAACGCTGGCGGGGATACCGACTCGATCGCCGCGATGGCCGGCGCGCTGGCAGGAGCATACCTCGGCGCCCAGGCGATCCCGGCCGAGCTGGTCGATGGCCTCGAGGGACGGATGTACCTGCTGGTCGCCGCGCCGGGGCTCTTCCAGGTAGCCCAGCGCCGGGCGGGACTCTACCTCCGGCTGCGGAGGCGCTGATGAGGCCGGCAGTCACGGTGCGTGCGGTCGTCTTCGACCTCGACGGCCTGCTGGTCGATAGCGAGCCGCTGCAGATCGCTGCCTGGCAGGCGTTTCTGGCTGGCTACGGCAGGCGGCTCGAAGACGGTCTCCTCAATGAGCTGTTCGGGTTGCGGCTCCGCGACTCGGCCCGGCTGGTGATCGAGCGGCTGGGCCTGCCGCTCACGCTCGAGCAGGTGCTTGCCGGGCGCGACGCGATCTTTCTCGACTCGCTCGCCGGGCGACTGCGCCCGATGCCCGGCGCAAGGGAGCTGGTCACGGAGCTGGCCGCGCGCGGGATACCGCTGGCCTTGGCAACCTCAGGCCACCGGCACTACGTCGAGCGCGCGCTGGCTGAGATCGGCCTGGCCGGTGCGTTCCCCGTGCACGTCACGGCCGAGGACGTGGAGCAGGGCAAGCCAGCGCCGGACTGCTACCGGCTGGCGGCCGCTCGGCTGGGCTTGCGGCCGGAAGCCTGCCTGGCGCTCGAGGATGCCCCGCTCGGGGTGCGGGCGGCCCGAGCGGCCGGACTGCGCTGCCTGGCCATTCCCAACGAGCACACGCGGTCGCTGCCCGGGCTGGAGGAGGCGGACGCGATTCTGCCCTCGCTTCACGAGGTGTTGCCCTGGTTGGAGGCACACGGCTGGCTAGCGCGCAACTCGATCCGAACGACGGATCGCGGTAGCTGTAGGGGCGAATAATCATTCGCCCCTGCTTTATGGTAGCTCCGCTGGGGGAGAAGGCGCGCCGCCAGTGAGTTCGGCCGCAGCGGAGAGGCCGCTTCCGTGGCTCCGGCGGACACCGGGGACGAGAACAGGGGAGAACTGAGAACGGTGCGCGAGCGAACCAGGCAGGAGGGGGAGGGTGCACGCGTGTACGACGTCCTGATCCGTGGCGGTGAGGTTCTCGACGGCAGTGGCCGGGCAGGATTCCAGGCCGATGTGGCGATCGAGCGCGACCGGATCGCGGCCATCGGCCAGCTCGGCGACGCGCCGGCGCGCCGCGTGATCCAGGCGAACGGCAAGGTCGTCACTCCGGGGTTCGTCGACATCCATACCCACTCCGAGCTGCCGCTGCTCGTCGATGGCCGCGCCATGAGCAAGGTGATGCAGGGCGTCACGCTCGAGGTGGTGGGCAACTGCGGCACCTCACCGGGGCCGTGGACGGCGGCGGTGGAGCGGCGGCTGCGGAGGCTGGCGCCACCCGGCGACGAGCTGCAGCGCTGGCGCTGGCGGTCGACCGGCGACGTGATGGCGAAGTTAGAGGAGCGTGGCGTCGCGCTCAACGTCGCCTTGCTGGTCGGGCACGGCACGCTGCGCACGGCGGTGATGGGGCCAGAGCAACGGCCGCCGAGCCCGGATGAGCTGCGGGCGATGCAGGAGTTGCTCCGCCGGGAGCTCGAGCAGGGAGCGATCGGTCTCTCGACAGGGCTGATCTACGCGCCGAGCATGTACGCCGACACCGGCGAGATCGTGGCCCTGGCCCAGGTGCTGCGCGAGTACGGGCGGCTGTACACCAGCCACATCCGGGGTGAGGGGGACACCGTGGCCCAGGCGGTCGCGGAGGCGATCGAGGTCGGCCGGCGGGCCGGGGTGCCGGTACAGGTCTCCCACCTGAAGGCAACCGGGCGCAACAACTGGGGGCGCGCGCCGGAGCTGCTCTCGCTGATCGAGCGCGCCCGCGCCGACGGTGTGGACGTGATGGCCGATCAGTATCCCTACGTCGCCAGCAGCACCACGCTGACTGCCGTGCTCCCGCCCTGGGCGCTCAGCGGTGGCACCGAGGCCATGCTGGGCCGGCTCGCAAACGCTGAGCAGCGGGCACTGATCCGGTGCCAGATCACCGAAGGCGCACCGGACTGGCCGAACCCGCTGATGCGCGGCTGCACCTTCGACGATATCGTCGTCGCTTCCTTCGCCCCTAACCCGAGCTGGGAGGGGAGGTCGATCGCGGCGATTGCCGGGGAGCTGGGGGTCGAGCCGGAGGAGGCAGTGCTGCGGCTGCTGGAGGCGGCCGCTGGCGACGTCGCGATCATCCGCTTCGCGATGAGCGAGGGCGACGTACGCGAGATCATGCGCCACCCGCTGGTCATGGTCGGCTCGGACGGCTCCTCGCTCGCAGCCGACGGGCCACTGGCGCACGGCAAGCCGCACCCGCGCTCCTACGGAACCTACCCGCGCGTGCTCGGCCATTACGCGCGCGAGGAGCGCGTACTGAGCCTGCCCGAAGCTGTCCGCAAGATGACCGGGTTGCCGGCGCATCGGCTGGGGCTCAAGGAGCGTGGCCGGCTAGTTGTCGGGTATAAAGCGGATGTCGTCGTCTTCGATCCGTCCACCGTGGCTGAGACGGCGACCTGGGCCGAGCCGCACCGGTATCCGATCGGGATCGAGTGGGTCATCGTCAACGGCGTGCCGGTGGTGGCCGAGGGGCGACACACCGGCGCCCGGCCCGGCCGGGTGCTGCGCTGGGGCGCTAGCGGCCTGGAGTAGCGCGCTCACGCGGAAGCGCAGCGCTGAGCTGACGGTAGCAGGGCGAGGAGAGCGAGCCAGCAGAGACCAGGCGGCAGAAGACCCGCTCCACGCTGCTCGCTCGCCGTGTCGCGCGTCGCAGATGGGAGACGCGGGCGAGGGCCGGTGTGCGCTCGCCCGGGCGGCAGCGCGCGACTTCGCCGGGCGCGCTATGCCGTCTTGATCTCCGTCCAGAGGCGGTCGAACTTGAGGGTGTCCTCGCCGACGTCCTCGATCCACTGGAGGCGCTGCCACACCTCGTCCGGCGGGTAGACGCCGGGATGGTTGAGCATCGCCTCGTCGATGAGCCCCTGCTCGCGCGCCGTCTTGTTCGGGCAGCCGTACCAGATGAAGTTCGCGTTGCGGGCGGCGATGTCCGGCCGGTTCATGAAGTCGATGAATGCCATCGCCGTGTACTTGTGCGGTGCGGTCTTCGGCACGCAGAGGTTGTCCTGCCAGACGGTGCAGCCCTCTTTCGGGATCACATAGCGCAGGCCCTCGCGCTCCCCTTCGGCAAGGAGCGCGTCGCCCGTCCACATGTGGGCAATCACCGCCTCGCCGGCCACCAGCAGGTCGTCGTTGTTCTGGCTGGTGTAGGCCAGGACATACGGCTTCTGGGCCAGCAGGAGCTGCTTGACCTTGGCGAGCGCCTCGTCGCTGGTCTCGTTGATCGAGTAGCCGAGGTACATCAGGGCCGCGCCGATGACCTCGCGCTGGTCGTCGAGCATGACGATCTTGCCCCGCACCTCCGGGCGCGGCTCGAAGACCTCTTTCCAGCTCTCGAGATCCTCGCCCAGGACGGTGGTGTCGTAGCTGTAGCCGGAGGTGCCCCACATGTAGGGGACACTGTAGGTGTTCTCCGGGTCGTAGTACGGCTTCAGGTTGTTGGGATCGATATGCTCGATGGTCTTGATCACGTTGTAGTCGAGCGGCTCGAGCATGCCGAGGTTGATCATGATACTGACCATGTAGTCCGAGGGCACGATCACGTCGTAGCCGGTGGCGCCGCCCTGCAGTTTGGCCAGCAGGTCCTCGTTGCTGGCGTAGGTGTCCTGGGTCACCTTGACGCCGTAGGTCTGCTCGAACTCGGTGATCACCTCGGGGTCGTGGTACTCTGACCAGTTGTAGAAGTTCAGTTCGCCCTCCAGCTTGCTGCGGTCGATGTAGTCAGGGATGCCGCCGGTGGCCGGCGTCTCGCCGGTGGCCGGTGTCTCACCAGTCGCTGGCGTCGTACCGCCAGGTGCGGCCGTCGGTGTCTCGGCCTGGCGGGCGCAGGCGGCGAGCAGGGCAGTGATGGCCGGTAGGCTCAGCCCCATCAGGGCGAGCCGGCGGATGAGCTCGCGGCGCGAGAGTCGGCCCTGCTGCCAGGCACGGATCAGCCGTTGGATGCGGATGTCCTGCTTCATGTCGTCCTCCTCATGCTTCACTCGCCGTCCATGACGAATGCCGATCGTCCGGTTCGCGTAGCCCTGGCCGCGTTCTTCCGTCGTCACCTCCACCCTAACGCCGGCGCTGCAGGAGCGCCGACCCGAGCACGAGCGCGATCGAGGCGAGCAGGAGCACCGCCGAGAGCGCGTTGACCTCAGGGGTGATCCCGCGCCGGATGCGGCCGTAGATCTCGAGCGGTAGCGTCGTCGCGCCGATCCCCGCGTTGAAGAAGGTGATCACGAAGTCGTCGATCGAGAGCGTGAAGGCCAAGAGCGCGCCGGCCAGGATGCCGGGCATCAGCAGCGGCAGCGTCACGTAGCGGAAGGTCTGCCACTCGTTGGCGCCGAGGTCCTGGGCCGCCTGCTCGAGCGTCCGGTCGAAGTCGGCCAGCCGGGCGCGCACGACCACGGCCACGAAGGGGAAGGAGAAGGCGATGTGCGCGATCGTGATCGTTCCCAGCCCGAACTTGAGCGTGAGCCCGAGCCAGCGGTCGAGCAGGTTGAACGTGGTGTTGAAGAAGACCAGGAGTGAGATCGCCATCACGATCTCCGGCACGATGATCGGCAGGTACATCGCCCCCTCGAAGGCAGTCTTGGCCCGGAAGCGGAAGCGGTCGAGCGCCAGGGCGGTGAGCGTGCCGATCACGGTCGAGACCGCCGTCGAGACCAGCGCGATGATCAGGCTGTTCTTGGCCGCGGCGATGACCCGCTCGTCCCGCATCATCTGCTCGTACCACTCGACCGTGAAGCCGACCCAGACCGCCTGCTGGCGCGAGGCATTGAAGCTGAAGATCACCAGGATCACGATCGGCGCGTACAGGAAGAGGAAGGTGAGCAGCACGTTGCTGTTGAGCACCAGCCAGCCCGGCTTCAACCGCCAGCGTCGCCTGGTCGCGAGCGGCGCAGTCCGCGGGGCAGTCGTCGCCGTCGTGCTCATACCCGTCGCTCCCCACCGACCCGGAAATAGGCCATCGTCGAGACCAGCACCACGGCCATCAGGACGAAGGAGACTGCCGAGCCGAACGGCCAGTGCCGAACCGTCAGGAACTGCTGCTGGATCAGGTTACCGATCATCACCACTTTCCCGCCGCCCAACAGATCCGGCGTGACGAAGGCGCCGACCGACGGGATAAAGACGAGGATGGATCCCGCCACCACGCCCGGCATCGTCAGCGGCAGCAGCACCCGGGTGAACACTTGCCAGGTACTCGCCCCCAGATCCTGTGCCGCCTCCACCAGCGTGAAGTCGAACTTCTCGATGGAGGCGTACAGCGGCAAGATCATGAAGGGCAGGTAGCCGTAGACGAGACCGAGCACGACGGCGAAGGTGGTGAAGAGCATGGTGATCGGCTGCTCGATGACCCCGAGCCAGCGGAGCGCGCTGTTGATCAACCCCTCGTTGCGCAGCAGCAGCATGATCGCATAGGTGCGCACCAGAAAGTTCGTCCAGAAGGGCACCATCACCAGCACCAGCAGGGCGTTGCGCCAGCGGCGCGGCACCCGGGCCATCACGAAGGCGAAGGGGTAGCCGATGACGAGGCAGATGACGGTCGTGAGCAGTGCGATCCAGACCGAGACGAGGAAGACGCGGATATAGAGCCAGTCGAAGAACCGGGTGTAGTTCTCCAGCGTGAGACGCCAGATGACCTGGCCGTAGGCACCGCGGCTGGCGAAACTGTAGGCCAGCACCACGCCCAGGGGGATGAGGAAGAAGACGAGCAGCCAGAACGCCCCCGGCCCGAGCACCAGCGACAATTTGATCCCGGTGCGCCGGCGCGCCCAGTCGGTCAGGCGAGCCGCCAGGCTCGCCGGTGGCTGAGGTTGTGTCTCTACCCCCTCGGCCAGCGCCACGCTCAGCTCCTCCTCGCTCACTCGATAGGCTCGGTGCCACGCTGGCTCCAGCGACGAGCGCCGACCTCTCTCCCCACTCTCATGCCTTCAGCACCATTGCGGTCTCAGGCAGCCAGCTCAGCAGGACTTCCGTGCCTTCGCCGACCATCTCGCCGCTGTCGAGCCGGTTCTGGCTGTTCTGCACGCGCACGCGTATGGTACAGCAGTCGGTCAGCCGCACCAGATAGTAGGTGTCAGTGCCGATGTAGACGACCTCTTCCACGCGACCGGGGACGCACCCCTCGGCCCCTTCCCCACCAGTCGGGTGCAGGCGGATCTTTTCCGGGCGGATGGCGATGGTCACCTGCTCACCGACAGCCAACCCGTCCTGCACGCGTGCCGGCACCGGCAGGCGGTCGTCGACCAGGACTGTTGCGCGCTGGCCGTTGAGCTCGACCACCCGCCCGTCGAGGAAGTTCGACTCACCGATGAAATCGGCCACGAACCGGTTGCTCGGGCGTTCGTAGATCTCGAGCGGCGTGCCGACCTGCAGCACGCGGCCGGCGTTCATCACGGCGATCCGGTCGGACATCGTGAGCGCCTCTTCCTGGTCGTGGGTCACGTAGATGAAGGTGATGCCGACCGTCATTTGCAGGTGCTTCAGCTCGAGTTGCATCTCCTTGCGCAGCTTGAGGTCGAGGGCACCGAGCGGCTCATCGAGGAGCAGCACGCGGGGCCGGTTGATGAGCGCGCGTGCCAGCGCCACCCGTTGCTGCTGGCCGCCGGAGAGCTGGCGCGGGTAACGGTCTTCGAAGCCGACCAGCCGCACGAGCTGGAGCGCCTCGCGCACCCGGCGGGTGATCTCGTCCCTCGGCACCCGCTTCATGCGCAGTCCGAAGGCGACGTTGTCGGCGACGGTCATGTGTGGGAAGAGCGCGTAGTTCTGGAAGACCGTGTTGACATTACGCCGGAAGGGCGGGGTCTCCCCCATCGGCCGGCCCTCGATGTAGATCTCGCCCGACGTTGGCATCTCGAAGCCGGCGATCATCCGTAGCGTGGTCGTCTTGCCGCAGCCGGACGGCCCGAGTAGCGAGAAGAACTCGCCCGGTTCGATCTCGAGCGACACGCCGTCGACCGCGACGACAGCGTTATCGAACACCTTGCTGACGTTGCGCAGCTCCACGTCGGCGACGCGGCCCAAATCGTCTCCTCCCCCGCTCGACCCGAGATCAGGGCGACGGCTTACGACCTGCTGATTTCCCGGTGGCCTACAGGTTCAGCAGTGCCACGGCGGGAAGGCGCCCTGGAACCGGCGCAATTGTACCTCGATCGCACTTCGATGATGGAGATCCTGCTGACACCACCAGCGCTACCGGGTTAGCACCATCGGCCAGCAGGAGCGCTGGAGCACGATCTCGCTCGCCGGGTACCAGCGCTCTCGCGTCTGGCCCACCAGGTAGAGCGAGCCCGTCACCAGCACTTGATCCTCTGGCTCGGCGCGCGCCAGTACCCACGCGATAGCCTCCAGCGGTTCGGGGATAGCGAGCGCCGGGCAGCCACACGCCTGAAAGGTCTCGACCAGCAGCTCCAGCGGCGCGTGGTCGCGCTGCACGGCCGCCGGCGCGGTCACCACGACGTGATCGGCCGCGGCGCTGAGCTGGCGCGCCATCGCTGCCGCGTCGTGCCCTTCCAAGACCCCGAAGACGACGACTCGCCGCCGTGGGCTTCCCAGACACTTCAGGCTCTCGAGCAGCGCCGCGATCTTGTCCGGGTTGTGCGCCCCATCCAGCACGACCTGCGGCGTCGCCTGCACCACCTCGACCCTCCCGGGGATGCGGGCCCGCTCCAGCCCGGCGGCGATGGTCTCCTCGCGTATTGGGCCGCGCGGAAGGTGCCCGAGCTGCTCGACCGCGGCGATGGCGACGGCGGCGTTCGCAGCCTGGAAGCGCCCGGGCAGGCCGAGCTGGAAGGCCCGGCCGCGGCGCAGGTCGAGCATCCGGGTGCCCTGCTCGTCGCAGTCGAGCACGGCGTAGTCCTGTCCTGGAGAGAGCACGTCGAGTGGAGCGGCCTGGATCTCAGCCTCGCGGCGAATGACCGAGAGGGGGCCGGCTGCGGTTACCGCTGTTACCGCCGGCCGGCCGGCCTTGATGATCCCGGCCTTGTGCCAGGCGATGTCGAGCAGCGTCGGCCCCAGCGTGCGCACATGATCGAGCCCGACCGAGGTGATCACCGCCACTTCAGGCAACAGCACGTTGGTGAGGTCGAAGCGCCCGCCAGCTCCCACCTCCACGACCGCAACGTCGACCTGCTCACGGGCGAAGACCAGAAAGGTCAACGCCACCCAGAACTCGCCATAGGTGAGACGCTGGCCGCCATGTCTCACCCAGGAGCTGACCAGCCCGTCTAGCTCGGCGACGTAGCGGGCGAAGCGATCTGCCGGAAGGAGCTGCCCATCGATCTGAAGCTTCTCGGTTTCTACCTGCAGATAGGGCGAAAGGTGCAGGCCGGTGCGGTAGCCGGCCTGGGTCAGGATGCTGGCGATGAACGTCGCCGTCGAGCCCTTTCCCGAGGTGCCGGTCACGTGCACCGACGGGTAGACGTCCTGGGGCCGGCCGATGAAGTCCAGGAACCCGGTCAGCCGCTCGAGGCGAGCCCTGGCCCGCGCCCGGATCTCCTCTGTCGTCGCCCCTCGCGGCGGTGACGGTGGCCCCTGGATGAGGCCGAGGAGGTACTCGGAGGCCCAGCGATACTGCGCGAGCAACTGCTCGACGGACTCGGTCATCTCCCTGCCCTCTTCGCTCCTCACGTCAGCCGCCCCGCGGCGAGACAGCGTGATTCTAGCAGCGGCACCGGGCCCTTGCTGGGATTGCGGCCGGGCGGCAGCAGTCCTGGCTCCCAGCTCGGGCCGCTGGTGCCGCTCCCGCCCGTGCTCGGCCCGCGCTATCGTATGCTGACGGTGCCCAGGTGCCGGCCCCGCGGTCGGCACGAGGGCTCATGAGCGACGGAGCCTAACAGATGTCCGAAGCCCCTGGAGGCACAGTGGCGAGCCCGCGTGTGCTGCCCGCCTGGCAAGGGTTCGCCGTGGCCGCGCTCGGGCTGGCTCTCGCGGCCGGCTTCGCCTCAGGCACGCTCACTGTGCTCGCCCGGCTTGCCGGCGGCGCGCCGCTCTGGCCTGCGGCACTGGCCCAGGCGCACGGGCACGTGCAGGTATACGGCTTCGCCGGGCTGATGACGCTCGGCGTGGCCCAACACTTCGTCCCACGGCTGCGCGGGGTCAGCCCGCCAGCTCCGCGAAGCTGCTGGCTCGGGCTCTCGCTCCTCGGTGCTGGGCTGGTGCTCCGGGTGCTCAGCCAGCCGCTGCTGGCCGGCGGGATCGCCACCCGAGCAGGAGCGACGGCTCTGGTCGCCTCCGGGTTACTGGAGCTCAGTGGTGGTAGCGTAGTGGTCTGGGCACTCGCCGACACCCTGCGCGGGCCTGGTGCGACGTACAAGCGGCCGCTTCGCGCCTTCACGGCGGCACTGCTGGTCGGGTCGACGGCCTACGGAGCTGGTCTGCTGCTCAACCTGGCCGGTGTTTGGTCTGCGGCCACCGACGACCTGCTCCGCGGGCTTATCCCGGGCCCGGTCGGCGCCGCGGCAACTGTGATCGGCTTCTACGGGTTCCTGCTCCCGATCGCCTTCGCGATGGGCAGCCGCACGTTCCCGCTCTTCTTCCGCACGCAGGCGCCGCGCCCAGCCGGCCTCGCCGTGGCGCTAGGCCTGGTGGCCTCGGGCACCACGCTGCGAGTGGCCGGGCTACTCGCTCGGGCCAGCGAGCTGCGGGTCGCCGGAGAGGCGCTGCTCGCGTGTGGGGTGCTCGTCGGCATCCTGTCCCTCCAGGTCTTCAGCCGGCGCCGCCAGCTACCCGGGGCGCGCGGCAGCGCCTGGCGCGATCCCCTCAACCTCCTGGCCACCTCGGCGCACGGCTGGCTCGCGCTCGCGGCGGTCGCGCTCCTGAGCCGGCAGATGCCGCTGAGCCGTTCGCTCCTACCCTCCCCGGACGCTGAGTGGCATCTCCTCGGTGCCGGCTATGTCACGCTGCTGATCCTGGCCGTCGGGTCACACCTGCTGCCGGGCTTCGGCGGCCGACGGCTCCGCTGGTCGTGGGCGAGTTGGGCGCTGCTGGCCCTCAGCAACGCCGCCGCGATCGGCCGGCTGACCTATGCGCTAGCACCGGATGCTGCAGTCTCGGGAGGGCTCGCAGCGGCGGCCGGGCTAGCCATGATCGCGGCGCTCCTGCTCTTCGCGCTCAACACCGGGGTGGTGGCCGCCAGCCGGACACCGAAGACGGGCTTCGCCCGCGGTTCGGCGGGATCGACACAACGAGGGGAGTAGTGCGGTTCGTGGGCACACTCGATCGTGCAGACGACCGCGGCGCGTGTTATGATCGTGTTATGATAACGGTAGGTTGAGAAAGCCGAGCGCGTGCCGCGCGGGCCGGTAGGAGAAGAGGCGGGTATGACTGCACTGAGTCGCGAGCAGGTCATCGAGGCCCTGCGCCCGGTGAAGGATCCCGAGATCGGCCGCAGCCTGGTCGACCTGGGGATGATCACGGACGTGCAAATCCAGGATGGCACCGTCCACATCCAGGTCGAGCTGACGACACCCGCCTGCCCGCTGCGGGTGAGGATCCAGGCCGACATCGAGCAAGCGGTGAAGGCGCTCCCCGGAGTGGATCAGGTCAAGATCGCCTTCAGTTCGCGCGTGCGCGCGGCCGGCACCGGGATGTCGAGTCGCACGCCGCTGCCGGGCGTCAAGAACACGATCGCTGTCGCTAGCGGCAAGGGCGGCGTGGGCAAGTCGACGGTCGCGGTCAACCTCGCGGTCGCGCTGGCACAGGACGGGGCGGCCGTCGGGCTGCTCGACGCCGATGTCTATGGCCCCAGCATCCCGACGATGATGGGCAACCGCGGGCGACCGTACCTCCAGAACGAGAAGATTGTGCCCCTCGAGTCCTACGGCGTGCGGATCATGTCGGTCGGGTTCATCCTCGACCCCGAGCGGGCGCTGATCTGGCGCGGCCCGCTGGTCTCGCAGCTCATCACGCAGTTCCTGAACGACGTGGACTGGGGCGAGCTGGACTACCTGGTCATCGACCTGCCGCCGGGCACCGGCGACGTCCAGCTCACGCTGGTGCAGCGCATCCCGCTCTCGGGCGCCATCATCGTGACGACGCCGCAGGACGTGGCGCTGGCCGACGCAGTCAAGGGGCTGCAGATGTTCCGCGAGGTCAAGACGCCCGTGCTCGGGATCATCGAGAACATGAGCTACTTCATCTGCCCGCACTGCGGCGGCCGCTCGGAGATCTTCGGCTTCGGCGGAGGCCAGCGCACGGCCGAGCGCTACGACGTGCCGCTGCTGGGCCAGATCCCGATCGACCCCGCCGTGCGCGAGGGCGGTGACGCCGGGCTGCCGATCGTGGTCGGCGCGCCCGAGTCGCCGACGGCGGAGGCGTTCCGCGAGGCGGCGCGCCGGGCGGCCGGCCGGCTCTCGGTCGAGGCAGTACGCAAGCCGCGCAAGCCGACGATCATGCTCAAGCCGGGCGCGTAGGCACGCCAGCGGGTTAGAGCGAGCACAGGGCGGGGCGGGTCAGTCGCCTCGCGTCTTGCCCACCTCAAGCGAGTCAGCGCGCACGTTCCTGGTTGTCCGGCACGAGCCCAGCGATCCTCGGCTGGGTCGGCCGCATATCGCCAGACAAACGTCGACGTCCCTCTGTCCTCTGCAGCGCTCTACCCGGCGCGGAGGCGAGGTGGTATGGAAACGGTCAGAGCAACGATAGAGTGGACGCCTGAGATCGATCGATTCGTGCTGTGGAACGACGAGCTCGCCGGCCGGGCGTTCGTGCCGGAGCCGTTCGGTGACGTCACGGATAACCTCCTGCTCGAGGTCGATGAGCACGATACAGAGACCGGCCAAATCGTCGGCGTCGAACTCGCCATCCTCGAGTTCGATTGCTGGGACAACCTCCCCAAGCTGGACCTGCTCTGGCAGCTCCCCGGGCAAGAGCCCCTACCACTCGACGAGCTGCTGCGGCGAGCTCAGCGCGAGCTACGCCAGCAGGCTGGACACACGGCCAGCCCAGCCTGACCTCTGTTCCCCTATCTCAACGCACAGTGGACGAGCGCGGTACATAGTGCTCGGAGCAGCGGGCTTTACCCTTTAGGCCAATGGCTCGTCGCGGGGCGCCTCGTGGCGCGGCGCTGTGACTCGTCGCACCTGATGCCTCACAGGCTCGTCCACGCTCACCTTCGCCGCAACGCTGGCAATTAATTTAATCCCAGTTGAACGCTCCTATACTGCTGGCCAGTCTAGCGGTCACGTCGAGGGAGCGCAGTGTGGGGACGGAGTCGAGCCAGGGCAGAACGGAGACACCGCGAGAGCGCATCGAGCGTCTCGTGGCTGAAGGACGGAAGGCACGTGCCGATTTCGAGCGAGCGCTGCTGTTCTGGCGGCAGCGGTTGCAGGCGGGCATCCTGTTGCCAACAGGCGAGATGGTCCGGATCACCCTCGACGATCTCTACCACCTCCTCATCGACGACCGAATTTCCCGGAAGCCGGAGCGCATCGAGCTGATTCTCAAGACCGTCTTCGAAGTGCGGCAGGCGCGGGAAGGCCGCCGTCGCCTGCTGAGTGCCTGGAAGGAGGACGAGCGTCACCTCTTCGGGTTTGCTATCCTGGATCCGGACAGTCGAGTGCGGACAATGCACGTCATCGCCGAGCGCGATCTCCGCAAGTACGTGAAGGAACCGGTGCTGTGGTCGTGGTCAGAGCTACCGTCGTCTGGGATGGGCCAGAAGCAAACATCATCCGAGTGTTCGTAGAGCCGGCGCTTCCCTCCGGCGCAGTGGCGCATGACGAAGAGATAACTCTCTACCGCGCGCTCGACCAGAACGAGGAGCCGACCGGACCGGTTACCGGGATCGAGATTGTTGGCTTCCTCGGATTCGACCGCTGGGACGCTCTGCCCAAGCTCGATCTCCTCTGGCAGCTCCCCGGGCAAGAGCCCCTACCACTCGACGAGCTGCTGAAGCGGGAGCAGCGCCGGCTGCGGCAGCAGGCCGAACGTGCCGCCAGCCTAGCGTGAGAGCACAACCCCACGCACGTCCTCAGGCTCGCGAGCCAAGCCGGTGTCACAAACGGGTGCAGGATCCCTTCCCGATTCCTCAAGGACGACTCGTATACTGCAGCGGAACTCGCGATACGTGCGGCGGCGAGGGCAAAGGGCAGCAGTTTTAGGACAACGGCGTTAGAGGAACGCGGGGTGGGGCCGAAGTCAGGTCAGGGTAGCGCGGAGCCTCCCAGAGAGCGCATCGAGCGCCTCGTGGCCGAGGGCCTGATGCCGTGGGCAGCGGTCGAGCAGGCCGAGCGGCTCTGGCAGGAGCGGCTCCGGCACGGCGTGACTATGCCGAACGGTGAGCAGGTCTGGATTACCCTGGACGATCTCTACCATGTAATTGTCGATAGCCGAATCTGGCGTCATCCCGAGCGGATTGTCCGAGCGCTCGAATCGGTCTTCGAGATCCGCGCCCTCGAGCACGGCAGGAAACTGGCTTTCAGCCGGTGGTACGAGGGCGAGCGGGAGCGACTCGCCGCGCTGGTGCTCTATCCCGACCGGACACTCCGCACAATGCACCTCATCGATGAGCGGCGCCTGCGGCGATATACTCGGAAGGTAGGAGAGGTCGTATGGAGACAGTAAAGGCGAGCGCGACCTGGAGCCGCGAGGCCGATCGCTACACACTCTGGGTCGAGGATCAGGCAGGCAGGGCCTTCGTGCCCGAACCTCTGGAAGACTATCCTCTCGCCGCGCTGCTTCTCGAGCTCGACGAGGCTGAGCAGGAGACCGGGCGCATCGCAGGGTTCGAGATACTGGGCTTCCTCGGATTCGACCGCTGGGACGCTCTGCCCAAGCTCGATCTCCTCTGGCAGCTCCCTGGCCAGGAGCCGCTGCCGCTCGACGAGCTACTGAAGCGGGAGCAGCGCCGGCTGCGGCAGCAGGCCGAACGCGCCGCCAGCCTAGCGTAATGCAGCGCCGAGACCCGGTCGTGCGAGCCCTCGGTCACCCCCTCAGCACGCCGTCGACTGGGGTTGCCGGCTCGAGCGCGCCAGCAGAGAGCCGCAGTCCTCTGCCCGGCAGCACGCGTCGCGCATTGCCTCAGCTTTCGACGGTACGCTCCCCATTGCCTCGGCTCTCTTGCGCCACGCCGCAGCTTTCGGATACTCGACATAACGCCGACACGGTGCTCACTCTGGGAGTGGCGAAGCGATTCTGGTACGATCGGCAGCACGAGCCGACGGCTCGACTGGCCAGATCACAGCCGGGAAGGGGTGAACGGGTGAACTGCGGTGCCTGCCGGTCACCGGTTCCCGAAGGAGCCCGCTACTGTCCGCAGTGCGGGCAGGCAGTGGGCGAGCACAGGCATGGGTCGCGCCGGCGCGTGGTCGTGACTGGCCTTGGGGCGGTGACACCGCTCGGCCTGACCGCCGAGGAGACCTGGCACCGGCTCCTCGCCGGCGAGTCCGGCATCCGCCGGATCGAGCGCTTCGATCCGAGCGAACTGCCGGTCCAGATCGCCGGCGAGGTGCGGGGATTCACCCTCGGCGAGTGGGTCGACGCCAAGACCGCCCGCCAGATGGCACCGTTCAGCCAGTACGCCGTGGCCTGCGCGGGCATGGCCCTCGCGGACGCGAAGCTGGATCCCGCCGCCGTCGATCCCGCCCGAGCCGCCGTGGTGATCGGCACCGGCGCGGGCGGCATGGCGACGATCCTGGAGACGCAGGAGCTGGCACAGCGCCGGGGTCTGATGCGCGTCTCGCCCCACTTCATGACGACCTTCCCCCACAACATGCCGGCCTACCACATCGCCCAGACGTTCCGCTTCCTCGGCCCCAGCCTGACCATCTCGACCGCCTGCGCCACCGGCGCCCAGGCGCTCGGCGAGGCGGCCGAGCTGATCCGCAGCGGCCAGGCCGACGTCGCGCTGGCCGGCGGCACGGAGTACTGCGTCTTCCCGCTCTTCATCGCCAGCTTCGCCGTCCAGCGCGCGGCCTCGACCTGGAACGACCGCCCAGAGCGCGCCAGCCGCCCCTTCGACGCGGAGCGCCACGGCTTCGTGGTGAGCGAGGGTGCCGGGATCATGGTGCTCGAGGCTGCCGAGCACGCTCTCGCGCGCGGCGCGCCCATCTACGCCGAGTTGCTCGGCTACTCGTCCAGCAACGATGGCTACCACCCGATTGCCCCCGATCCCGAGGCAAGCGGCGCCGCGCGCGCAATCCGCTCCGCCCTGGCCGACGCGGGCGTTCGGCCAGAAGAGGTGGACTACATCAACGCCCACGCCGCCAGCACACCACTCGGTGACAAAGCCGAGACGCTGGCGATCAAGCAGGTGCTCGGCAAGCACGCCTACCGCGTGGCCATCAGCTCTACCAAGTCGATGCTCGGGCACCTGATGGGCGCGACCGGCGCCGTCGAATCGATCGCCACCGTGCTGACGATCCGGGACGGAATCATCCACCCCACGATCAACTACGAGACGCCCGACCCGGAGTGCGACCTGGACTATGTCCCCAACTGCGCTCGCCGGGCGACGGTACGGATCGCGCTCAAGAACTCGTTCGGGTTGGGAGGGCAGAACACCTGCCTGGTCTTCGGCGCTTGGATGCCCTAGCGGGCCACACGCCAGAGGAGGGAGCCGATGCCTCGCCGCTATGCACCGGTCAGTGGCCTGGTGAGCCCGCGCTTCAGCGGGATCCGCACCTTCGCCCGCCTGCCGCACGTCCGTGACCTGGACGGGGTCGACGTGGCGGTCATCGGCGTGCCGTTCGATACCGGGGTCACGTTCCGTGTCGGCGCCCGTTTCGGCCCGGCGGCGGTGCGTGAGATGTCGGCCATGCTGCGGGCCTACAACCCGGCGCTGGGCGTGAACGTGTACGACGTCCTCTCGGTCGTCGACTACGGCGATTTGCCGGTGGTGCCGGGCTACATCGAGGATAGCTACGCTCGCATCGAAGAGGGGCTATCGCCGGTGCTGGAGGCCGGAGTAATCCCGATCTGCATCGGCGGCGACCATTCGATCACGCTGGCCGAGTTGCGAGCGGTGGCGAAGAAGTACGGCCCAGTCGGCTTCGTCCAGTTCGACTCGCACACCGATACCTGGGACGAGTACTTCGGGCGCAAGTACACGCACGGCACGCCGTTCCGGCGCGCGGTCGAAGAGGGGCTGATCGATACCGCCCGCGCGATCCAGGTGGGCATGCGCGGCTCGCTCTACGGGCCGGAAGACTACGACCAGTCCCGGGCGCTCGGCTTCGAGGTCTGGCCGACCGACGACGTGCGCCGCGTGGGCATCCCGGCGGTGATCGAGGCGATCCGCCGCCGGCTGAGCGGCGGGCCTGTCTTCCTCAGCTTCGACATCGACTTCGTCGACCCCAGCTTCGCCCCCGGCACCGGCACGCCAGAGATCGGCGGGTTCACCAGCCGCGAGGCCCAGGAGTTCGTGCGCGGTCTGGCCGGGGCCAACCTTGTAGCCATGGATCTGGTGGAGGTGTTACCGGCGTACGACCCGGCTGGGATCACGGCCCTGATCGCGGCCAACATCATCTTCGAGGCGCTGAGCGTCGTCGCGCTCAACCGCCGCTCGGCGTGACCGCACGGGAGCGGCCAGATCTCGCCGCGGCACTGGCAGGCGCACCAGGTCGGAGACCGCATCGACCAGGTCGGAGCAATGGCGGACGACGAGGGAGGGAAGCATGACCGTTACCGGCACCGACCACATTCTCTTCGGTCGCATCCCGCGCCGGGCAGCGCAGATCCGCCCGACGGCCCCGCTCGCCTTTCCGGTCAAGGAGGGGCAGCTCCTCCAGATCACCGACGTCCAGGGCAAGCAGGTAGCTGATATGGTCGCCTTCAACCGGCACGACATCAAGGAGTTCCTCTCGACCTCGCATACCCGGGCGATCAACAACTCGTTGATGCTGATCCAGGGCATGACGCTCTACAGCAACCGGCGCAACCCGATGCTGGTGCTGATCGAGGACACCGTGGGGCGGCACGACATCCTCTTCCCGAGCTGCGACCCCCGGCGCTACCTGGACGACTACGGCATCGAGGGCCACCCCAACTGCCGGGATAACTTCTACAGCGTGCTCAAGGAATATGGGGTGGAGTACGACTATATCCCCGACCCGGTGAACTGGTTCATGAACGTGGGGCTGAAGGCGCGCGGCGAGTTCGAGATCCGTGAGCCGTTGTCGGAACGGAACGACTACGTTTTGCTCAAGGCGGTGATGGATCTGATCGTGGCAGTCTCCGCCTGTCCTCAGGATCAGAACGCCTGCAACGCCTTCAACCCGACTGATATCCTGATCCGCGTCTACGACTGAGCTCGATCGCTCCGAAAGGAGGGGCCTAGTGACCGCCGCACCCCGCTTCCTCAGCTTCGCCCGCGATATCCGGCCGCTCTTCCGCGACAAAGACCAGCAAAGCATGCGCTTCCTGTTCGACCTCTACAGCTACGAGGATGTGTCGGCCCATGCCAAGAAGATCTTGGAGGAACTCGAAGAGGGCGCCATGCCCTGTGATGGCCCCTGGCCGCCGGAGCAGGTCGAGCTCTTCCGGCGCTGGGTGGACGAGGGCATGGCGCCGTAGCCGCATCGGCTGTCGTGCGCCTTCAGGCGCTCGACCTTGGATGCACGCATCTGTCTGGAACCCGACCTAGGCGATGAAGTAGCGGAGCGTCAGCGGCAGGGACTCGGCCGGCGGCACCTCGACCCGCTGGCCCTCGATGCTGACCTCCAGCGTCCGCGGGTCGACGCGCACCTCGGGCGAGGCCGTGTTGAAGCGCATCGCTGTCTTGAAGGTCTGGCGGGTATCCTCGACCGGCACCGCGCGCCGGCGCAGGCGATTGCGTTCGGCGAAGCCGAGCTCGAACGCCGGCCGCGAGACGAAGTTGACCGCGAGCGAGGCGGGCGCCGCCCCCAGCCCGCCGAACATCGGCCGGTAGACCAGCGGCTGGCTGACCCGGGTCGAGCCCATGCCGTCGCCGACGACCGACCAGGCGACGAACCCGCCTTTGATCACCATCTGCGGCTTGGCGCCGAAGAGTGCCGGGTGCCAGAGCACGATATCGGCCAGCTTGCCGGGCTCCAGGCTGCCGACCTCGCCCGCCAGCCCGTGGGCGATGGCCGGGTTGATGGTGTACTTGGCCAGGTACTGGAGAATCCGCGGGTTGTCGTCGCCCTCGCCAGTGGCCGGATCGAAGCCGCCGCCGCGTACCTCCTTCATCCGGTGGGCGAGCTGCCAGGTACGGCTGATTACCTCGCCGATCCGGCCCATCCCCTGCGAGTCTGACGACATGATGCTGATGGCCCCCAAGTCGTGCAGCACGTCCTCGGCGGCGATGGTGCTCGGGCGCACGCGGTCGCGCGCCGCCTGCACGTCGGTGGGGAAGAGCGGGGTCATCCGGTGGACGACCATGACCATCTCGTACAGCTCGCGGGCGCTGTTGACCGAGAACGGGATGGTGGGGCTGGTGGAGGAGCCGATGACGTTCGGCACGCTCACGATCTCCAGGATGTTGGGCGCGTGCCCGCCGCCTGAGCCCTCGACGTGGTAGGCGTGGATCGAGCGCCCGCCGATAGCGGCGATCGTCTCCGCGAGCGCGCCGGCCTCGTTGATCCCGTCGGTGTGCAGCGCCACCTGCACGCCAGTCTGGTCGGCCACGCCCAGGCAGGCGTCGATCACCGCGGGGAAGGCGCCCACGTCCTCGTGGATCTTCAACCCGGCGCAGCCGGCCTCGATGTGCTCCTCGAGGTGGTCGCGCGCCGAGGAGCCGCGGCCGAGGACGGCCAGGTTGATCGGGATCGCCTCGAACGCCTCGAAGAGGCGCTGGATGTTGGACGCCGGGTTGACGCCCAGATCCCACACGCCGCCGGAGCCCTGAGCGACCAGCGTCGTGATGCCGCTGGCGAGGGCCGCCGGGATCAGGCTGGTGGACGAGAGGTGGACGTGTGAGTCGACTCCGCCGGGGGTGGCGATTAGCCCCTCGCCCGGGACGATGCCGGTGCTAGCGCTCAAGACCAGTTCGACGTCGTCCATCACGTCCGGGTTGCCGGCCCGGCCGATCGCGGCGATGCGGCCGTCCTTGATGCCGATGTTGCTCTTGAAGATACCGAGCACCGGATCGATGACCACCACGTTGGTGACCAGCAGGTCGAGCTTGCTCGGGCCCGGCTGGCGGCCGGCGAGCATGCCGTCGCGCACCGGCCGGCCGAAGCCGGTGATCGGCTCGAAGCCGGGCAGGGTGTCGTCGCGCTCGATCCTGGCGAACAGGTTGGTGTCGGCCAGCCGCACGCGGTCACCGACCGTCGGGCCGTAGATCGCGTTGTAGGTGCGGCGATCCATCTTGTGCGGCATCGTCGTCCTCCTGCGAGCCCGGGCTCGCCATCGCCCGGCGGCGCTTGGCCCGCGCCTACCCCGCTGGCTCCTCGGGCTCGTGCCGGAACCCCTGGGCGACCATGCGCTCCAGCAGGGCATCGACATCGACCCGATCGAGCGGGCCATCGACCAGCCCGTGGAAGCCCCGCACGACCCGCTGCCCGCCGATCGGCACGAGGGGCACGTCGACCGTCTGCCCCGGCTCGATCCGGATCGCCCCGCCCGACGGCACGTCGGGGCGCATGCCGAAGGCCTTGCGCCGGTCGAAGCGGAGCCAGGGATTGGCTTCGAAGACGTGGAAATGCGCCGTCAGGTGGACGGGGACGTCGCCCTCGTTGGTGATCCGCACCCAGGTCACCGGCAGCCCGGCGTTGATTTCGACCGGGCTGGGAGCTGGCAGGATCGCGCCGGGCGGCAGGTCGTCCAGCCTCATCGGATCGGGTTCCTCAGCGTCACCAGCCGGGTGCCGTCGGGGAAGAGGGCGTCGATCTGGAGCACGGGGATCATCTCCGGCACGCCGGGCAGCACGTCCTCGCGGGTGAGCACCGAGCAGGCGTGCGCCACCACCTCGTCGTACGGCCGGCCGGCGCGTGCCTCCTCGAAGACCTCGTCGCAGATGATGGCCACGCTCTCCGGGTAGTTGAGCTTGAGCCCGCGGGCGCGTCGTCGCCGGGCCAGTTCGGCCAGGGTGAAGATGGTCAACCGGTCAAGCTCTTTCTGCGTCAGGTGCATCGGCTGCTCGCCCTCGTCTCCGGCGCTTCGACGGCTGATTATCCGCGGTCTCGTCGGGGCTGCCAAGAGGTGGCCGGCCGGTCAGCTCGACGCGTATCCGGTACGGTATCTGGTAGTCGCGCAGGAGTTTGCTGAGATCGACCGAGCGATAACCAGCCGGCGTCTCCGGGCGCCGGTGAGGCGAGATGGCCAGCTTCGGCGGCAGGAGCTTCCCCAGCCGGCCAGCGGCGATCGCCTCGGCTAGCAGGTCGAGGTCGGCCCGACCGGGCACGTCCTCGATTGCCCGATCCGGCGGGTGTACCAGCGGGTCGCTGTCGAGCCAGATGTACAGCTTGCGCTCGGGCATCTAGGTGAACGGGATCCAGGACTCGGCCGGTGGCAGCCGCTCGTCGCTGGCGCGCTCGCGCTCGGCCGGCTGCAGGCGGAGCAGCGCCTCGATCTCCGAGCGCCGGTAGAAGCGCTCGCGGCGTACTCCGCGCCGGTAGCTCTGGATCCGCCCCCGGCTGGCGTAGGCGTAGAGAGTCGCCAGCTTGACGCCCAACAGGTGTGCGGCCTCACGGGCGGTGAGATATTCGACACCGTCGATCTCGATCATCTCCCTGCGCTCCCGGCCTGGCAACGACAGTATACGGATGTGCCGGACAGGCGTCCAGAGCTGAATCAACCTCCATCAATGACAATCGCGTATCGTCGTGTTAGCATGAGCGCGAGAGAGGGTGCGCGAGAGGCACCAGTGAGAGGGGCAAGACGATGAGCCAGTTGAGTTCTATCGTTGTTGCGCCAGGGCTCGAGGGGGTAGTGGTCGACGAGACAGCGCTGAGCGAAGTCGACGGGCTCAACGGCCGTCTTTCCTACCGCGGGTACAGTATCGACGATCTGGCGCGTCATGCCACCTACGAGGAGGTGCTCTACCTGCTCTGGCATGGGAACCTGCCGACGCGGGACGAGCTGGCCGCACTGCAGCGCGAGCTGGCCGCCAATCGCGTCATGCCGGAGGAGGTGCGACGCGTCATCGAGGCGCTGCCCAGGTCGGGCGAACCGATCGATGCGCTGCGGGCCGGAGTGACCGCGCTGGGGATGACTGACCCGGCGATCCGCGATCTGAGCCCGGACGGGATCCTGCGGCGCGGGCTCCGCCTGGTCGCGATGATGCCGACGATGCTGGCCGCCTACGACCGGTTGCGCCGCAGTGAGCAGCCGGTCGAGCCCGATCCGGAGCTGGGCCAGGCCGGCAACTTCCTGTCCATGCTCCATGGCCGGCGGCCGACTGCGACCCAGGAAGCCGCGTTCAACTGCTACCTGGTGCTGCTGGCCGAGCACAGCTTCAATGCCTCGACCTTCGCGCTCAGGGTAACCGTCTCGGCGCTGGGCGATCTCTACGCCGCGGTCTCGACGGCGCTGGCGGCACTGAAGGGTGACGCGCACGGCGGGGCGAACCAGCGCGCGATGGAGATGCTGCTCGCCATCGGGTCGCCGGACAAGGTGGTCGAGTACGTCGAGGAGTCGTTGCGCATCAAGCGTCGGCTGATGGGGATCGGTCATCGGGTCTACCGCACACGCGACCCGCGGGCAGTGCACCTTATGGGATGGTCGAAGGCAGTTGCCGAGGAGTCCGGCGAGACGACCTGGCATGCGATCGCCGAGCGGCTCGAAGAAGTGACGGCGAACCACCCGTACTACGTGGAGCGGAAGCTCTATCCCAATGTCGAGTTCTACTCGGCGCCGCTGCTCTATGGGTTGGGCCTCGCGCCCGACCTGATGCCGGGCGCCTTCGCCATCAGCCGGGTAGCGGGCTGGGTGGCGCACACGCTCGAGCAACTGGCCGGCAACCGGTTGATCCGGCCGCAGGCGCGTTACGTCGGTGAGCGCGAACGCCGCTTCGTCCCGCTCGACCAGCGAGGATAGCGGCGCTGCGCCGATTCGCGGGCGGGCGGGCCGGGTCTGGCCTTGCCCGCCCGCGACTACGCTGAACGTACAGCAGCGGATCGGCTGATTCCATGGTATACTGGAATGGTGTGACCAGCGGGCCAGTGTCTGGCTACCTGGGATCGGTTCGAATCATACCTCATGGGAGAGTGATCATCAGTGGCGAAGTCTGTACGTGTCGAGCTGCGCGATAACGAGAGCTTCGAGGCGCTGCTCAAGCGCTTTACGAAGGAACTCCAGAAGTCCGGCGTGCTGCGCGACTATCGCGCGAAGCGGCACTTCGTGAGCAAGAGCGAGCAGCGCCGCGCCAAGATGCGCAAGGCGGAGCACCGGCGACGGCGCAAGCTGGCGAAGCTGGCGAAGAAGGGCCAGGGGCTGCTCTGAACGGCGCCGCGCAGGCTCCTTGCCTGCAGGTACCGGGTACGGGCTGATGGTAGCTTCTCCACCTGGTCGACAGCGGAAGGACACGCTAACGCAGGCAATCGCTGGTCTCACCTGGGTGCTTCCAGTCGCGACGAGCGTCTTCGTGTTCTATGTCGCCGGCGCTTTTGCCGGCGGCATCGTGTATGACCTCCCGCTCTGGGTGCTCCTGCTCCCTAGTGTGCCCTCGCTGCTGATCACCTGGGTTGCCCTCGTGGTGGCACTGGTCGACGCCACGAGCCGACCCTCCGATCAGCTCTCGGACAGCTCTCGGCTGGCCTGGCTGATGGCCCTGGCCTTCCTCAATGTGCTGGCTTTCCTGCCGTACTGGCTCGCCGTCGCCCGTCGGCCGCTCCGGCCCACTCAGCCCTGATCGGCCGCGCCGCACGCTGCGATGTCGGCCGGCGACCGTTTCCAGACGTTCATATCGGTGCTAGTCAAAACGTAGGGGCGACCGGCCGGTCGCCCCTACAAAATGGTCGTGGCAGGTTCGGAACCTGACCTTCCGGCTATATACCAGGCTGCCGGATGACTTGCCTCTAGGCAGAAGGCCATCCTCCGGATGCGGGTATGCGAAACCTGGGTGACCACTGCAAGCCGGTACCGCCCGCCGACGCTGCTCAGACCGGCCAGGCCTCCTGCCGGTAGGCGGCGTCCCAGAACATCCACTCGTAGCGGCTGGTCGTGACGAAGTGCTCCTGGACTCGCGCTCGGCGGCTCTGCGGCAGGTCTCCCGCTGCCTGATCCATGACGTCCAGCACCTGCTGGACTACCGTCCCGAACTCCTCAGAGGCGTAGGTGTCGATCCAGCGCCGGTAGAGCGGGTGCGGCGAGCCCTCGCGCTCCAGGTGCTTCCCCACCTCCCAGTAGATCCAGTAGCAGGGCAGCACCGCGCCCACGACCTCCTCGAAGGGCCGGTCATGGGCCACCCGCAACAGGTACGAGGTATAGGCCAGGTTGGTCGGCGCTTTCGGCGTCCGGGAGACCGTCTCCGCGCTCAGGCCCCAGCCCTGGAAGAACCCCTCGTGCAGTGACCGCTCGACGACCAGCGCCGTCTTGGCGTGCTCGGCGAACATCTCGCACCAGGCGTCCAGCGGCGCTTTCGCCCCGGCCAGCGCCAGGCAGCGGGCATAGTCCTGCAGGTACAGGGCGTCCTGCACCACGTAGTACCGGAAGGCCGGCTCCGGCAGCGAGCCATCGGTCAACCCCCGGATGAACGGATGCGCCAGGATCGCCTGGTAGATCCCTTCGATCGACTGCCACAGCTCCCCCGTAAACTGCCTGCTCACGGCGTTCCTCCCTCTAGCTGCACAGTGCCTCACTCCGTTCCGGTCTCGACCTGCTCATCGCCCGTGCTTCACTACGGCAACAAGCGCCAGCCGCCGAGCGTCACCCCGAGGAAGAGGACGAGCCAGATCGCGATCATCACCAGCAGAACCATCGTCCAGGTGCGCAGTACCCGCCCCATCGCCACCTCCTCACCGCCGCATCGTCGGCCCGCTGAAGACATCGAGCCGAGCCGGTAACCCCATCCAGACGAGCAGGGTCAGAACAATGACCGTGAAGCTCGCGTACGCCAGCAGGAACGCGAGGTCGCTCCGGGAGAAGCGCAGGCGCCGGTAGAACGTCCGCCGCGGCTGGGCGCCCAGCGCCCGCGCGTCCATCGCCACGGCGACCTGCTGGGCACGGCGGATGCCGCTCGCCAGGAGCGGGATCGCGTAGCCGAGCAGCCGACGGGGCGCCGCCAGCAGCCCGCCGCCCTCCGGCACCCCGCGCACCCGGTGCGCCGCGCGGATCTGCGCCAGCTCCGCGCTCAGCAGCGGTACGAACCGGTAGGCCGCCATCACGCCGTAACCGAGCCGGACCGGCAGCCGGCACTGCTGCACCAGCGCCAGGACGAAATCGGTCGGGTGCGTGGTGAGCAGGAAGAGGAGCGAGGATGCGTAGATGGCCAGCACGCGCAGGACGATGCTCACGGCATAGACGATGCCGGGCCAGGTAAGCTGGAACGGCCCCAGCTCGAGCGCGACCGTAGGCGTCTCGGCCATCCGAGTCTGGTAGAAGGCGGCCGTGGTCCAGAGGAGACCGATGCCGACCGGCAGGAAGGGCAGCAGCGCCCGGCCCAGCCGCGACGCCGGGACGCGCCCGAGCGTCAGGAGCGCGAGCAGGAAGAACAGGCTGAAGAGGGCCGGCACAGCGATATCCACGACCAGCGTGAGGATGAGCGTCGTCGGAATGACCAGGACGAACTTGGTCAGCGGGTTCAGCCGGTGCAGAGAAGAGCCGGTCTCCACGTAGACGCCCTGGCTCATCGCTCCGCTCCCAGCGCGACGAGATAGTGCTCGACCGTGCTCAGCGGCGGCAGCCCGTCTGCCCACTCGGCCAGTCGCCGGCCGAGCCGCACCAGCGGCGGGGGAACCAGCCCGGCCTGCCTCAGGAGTGGCGCGCTGCCCAGCAACTCGGCCACCGGCCCGGCGAACGCGACCCGCCCGGCGACCAGCACGCTGGCCGCGCTGGCCTCCTCGGCCACCAGCCGCAGGTCATGCGTGATCGCCACCACCGTGCCCCCGCTACGGACCAGCTCGCGGAGGCGAGTCATGATCAGCGCGGTGGTTCGCCGGTCCTGGCCGAAGGTCGGCTCGTCGAGGATGAGCAGGCGGGGACGCAACACCAGCGCGGTCGCCACCGAGAGCCGGCGCTTCTCGCCCTGGCTCAGCGTGAACGGGTGGGCGAGCGCCAGCGCCGCCAGGCCAAACTCCTCGAGTGCCGCGCGCACGCGGGTCTCGACTTCCCGGTCGGCGATCCCCTGGGCCCGAAGGCCGAAGGCGACTTCGTCGTGGACGGTGCTGGTCAGGAACTGGTGCTCGGGGTTCTGAAAGACATAGCTCGCGACACGCGGCAGTTCCTGTCGCCCGTACGCCCGCAGCGGCCGGCCGAGCAGCCAGACCGCCTCCGGCGGCGGCTCCAGCACACCGACGAGGTGGAGCGCCAGCGTGCTCTTACCCGCGCCATTGGGGCCGACCAGGGCGAAGAAGCTGCCCTCGGGGATCAGGAGGGACACCTCGCGGAGCGCCTGCGGGCCGGACGGGTAGCGGTAGGAGAGGCGTCGAACCTCGACCGCTGGCTGTCGCTCCGGCGGGTCTACCATGTGCGGCCAGTGCCGGCGCGCCCGCCCCAGGCGCGGCGCCAATGTCTCGGCCGCCTCCTCAACGGTCAGCGGCAAACGGTCGATTTCAACGCCGGCCTCCGCCAGCCGGAAGGCCAGCTCGGTCACCTGCGGGATCCAGATCCCGAAGCGGTCGAGTTCCTGCCGGTAGGCGGCGAACAGCTCGCGCGGCGCCCCCTCGGCCAGCAGCCTGCCCTCGGGGCCGAACAGCAGGACGCGGTCGACCAGCGGCATCAGGTCGTCGAGCCGGTGCTCGATCACGACGATCGTGTGGCGGCCGGCCGCCTTCAGGCGGGCCAGCGTGGCGAAGAGTTCGGCAGCCGCCTGCGGGTCGAGGTGCGCGGTCGGCTCATCGAGTACCAGGATCTCGGGGCCCATCGCGAGTACACAGGCCAGGGCCAGCCGCTGCTTCTGGCCGCCGGAGAGCCGGTCGATCCGCCGCTCGCGCAACTCGGCCAGCCCGATCAGCTCCAGCGCGGCCGCGATGCGTCCAGGCATCTCGTCCGGGGGGACGCCGAGGTTCTCCAGCCCGAAGGCGACCTCCTCCTCGACCGTCAGCAGGCAGAACTGCGCCTCCGGATCCTGGAAGACCACGCCGACCTTCTCGCTCAGCCGGCTGAGGGGCACCTGGCGGGTATCGAGCCCGACGACGCGGACGCGCCCCTCCATCGTCGCCGCGATCGCGTGCGGGATCACGCCGTTCAGGCACAGCGCCAGCGTGCTCTTGCCGCAGCCGGACGGCCCGAGGACGAGCACGAGTTCCCCAGGCTGAACGGAGAAGGAGACCCGCACCAGTGCCGGGCGCTTGCGGCCGGGATACTTGACGGTGAGGCCCTCGACCCGGATAGCCGGCTCGCAGCTAGATCTCGGGCCGGCGCTCGCGAGCGATGGGGAAAGCATCGAGCACCCCCGTCGGCACCAGGGCGTCGGCGATGAGCTTGGCTCCGCCGCCGGCCAGGATCGCCGCACCGGCCATGCGCATCACCGTGTAGAGGATCTGTATCTCGATCGCCAGGCGTCCCCATCCCTGGATGGGATAGAGATACAGGAGGGAGAACGCCAACCCGCCGAACGCGGCCGCGCCCATAAGCCAGGGTAGGCTGAAGCGCCGGTAGCCGGTAGCCAGGAAGAAGAGCTCGCAGGCGCCGCCCTCGATCAGCCCGGCCAGGAGGACGATCGCCCCCCAGGGCGTGAGCGGCATCTCGGCCAGGGCGGCGATCATCTCGCCGAGCAGCGCCGAGCCAGGCTTGCGCACGATGTATGGTGTGATCACGCCGCCGATCAGCCAAAAGCCGCCCACGAAGTGAGCGGCCCACGGGCCGAGTACGGCCGCGGTCGCCTGGTAGAACCAGGTCCAGGGCACCCAGATCAGACCGATCGCGATTCCCATGGTCGCGACGACGAGGATCTCGGTTGTCGTCCACGGTTGTAGAAGCCGTCGCATTGCGCTCCCTCCGAGGCCATTCGCTCAGACCGGCCAGGTCTCGCGGCGATAAACCATCTCCCAGAAGAGATACTCGAAGCGGGCGGTGGTGAGGAATGCGCGCCGCACGCGCTGGAGCTCGTCCTGCGGCTGGCCTTCTAGCAGGCGAGCCAGCGTCGCCTCCAGCCACTCGACCCAGGCGACGAAGTTCGGGCTCGTCCAGTTCGCGATCCACTGCTGGTAGGTGCCATCCGACCCGGCGCTCCTCACCGCTGACCAGGTATCGAGGTACGCTTTCTCGGCCGCCCAGGTTCCGGCGAGGAACTCCGGGAACGTCCCCAGCGCCGCAGCGCTCTGCCGGTAGGCGGCATAGCCGAGGCAGACCGGGCTCGGCTCGACCTCCAGGCTGAGGCCATGCTCCCGAGCGTATGCCTCGAACAAATCGAGTTCCCTCCTGAGCGCGACGGCGTTGTCGATTAGGGCGCGCCGGATCGCCTCGTCGGGCGCGCGGGCGATCGAAAGCCCGCGGAGCTTGAGCGCCTCCCGCACGAAGAGGTAGTCCTGCTGGACCCAGAAGGCGAACCGCTCGGGCGCGAGCGTTCCGGCTGCCAGCTCCTGGACGAAGGGGTGACGGACCATGGCCTCCCAGATCGGCCGGGCCTCCGAAAGGAGGCTGGCGAGAAAGCTGCGAGACTCGCTCATCGCGCCAGCTCCACCGGCTGCCGCCTGCCGATCGACGAGAAAAGCACCATGGGCAGCCGGTCGTTTCGCCCAAGGTGCTCTGCGCGTCTCATGAGTGCTCCCTCCGCTGGCATTACCCAGGTCAGGTTCACCGGTCGGCGGCGGGATCGGTAGCCGCCCTCTCAGCCTGGTTCCCCAAGCTCCCGGGACGAGTGGCTGTTGTGTTGTCCTCCCCACTCTAGCAGCCGTCACGAGACCCGTCAAGCGACGGGCGCCAGCTCGGGAGTGCCCTCGGGGAGGTTGCTGACCGGTGGTGTGACAGCTTGTGGGTAAAAGCGCGGTCGTCTTACTGGCTCAGTGCCGCCTGCACGACCGCGAGGGCAGAGAGCACGATTTCTGCTGCGGCTGCACCGACGAGTGCGATCAGCAGGAACTCCAGGGCGAGCGTCGCGAGTCCGCCGAGCTGCTGCAGGATGTCCTCGGCTGTGACAGGTGAGCCCAGGGCTAGAAGCGCCAGAAGGGGCGCGGCGGCGAGTGCTAGCTCGGCGAGGAGGCTCAGGCCGAGCACGCGTGTAAGCGCCCGCTTGGTGACCGGCAGCGAGCAGGCGCACGCGACAGCCCGGTGAAGCGCCTGACGGTCGAGCCCTTCGGAGGTCGGCAGGCGGTAGGGCTGGAGGACGCGCGGATGCACTGGGACAGGGCGATCGGGGTGGGGTGCGTGGGGGCGGAGCGGCGTGGTTTCATGCAACGAGGGCTGCGGTGCGCGGGCCAGTCCGAAGCGAGCGCAGAGGTTTCCGATAGCGTAGCCGATGCGGAACCCGCAGGCGTATGCCGTGTCCGTTTCCAGTTCACGCGTGACGAAGCGTGATCGGCGTTCAGCGACTCGTGTCAGTACCGCCATCGCCGTTGCCCACTCATACCTCCGCTCATCGATTTCCTTCCACTAGAAGATAGCTAGATCGGTGTCTATGGTTGTAAAGCGTTCGTTAAAATCGGGGAACCCGGTGCCAGTTGGAGGGGAATGCCGTGCCTTGGACGGGATCCAGTTGGATCAGATGATGTGCGTGACATTTCGGGACGACGCGCGACGAAGGGGATGAGATCGCGCGCCGGTGTGCGCGTACCCTAACGAGGGTCGGAAGCGCTGGCGCCCATATGCACCGAAACAGCGGAACGCGCGCCAGAGCGCGGGGCCCGTGCTCCGGTCGTCACGCCGCGGAGGGAACCGGAGAGGGCAACGGATACGGTGCCGGGAGAGCCGGGAGTTCGCGGATCAGCACCGTGGTCAACCGGCTGCTGATCACCGTTGCGCCGACAGCCAGGCCGGTGAGAACCAGGCCGGTCGGGCTGAGTGGGGCCAGGCCGAGGAGCGCCCGAGCCGGAGGGAGGGCAAGGGAGGCAGCGAGTGCGGCGGCGGATGCGGCGATGCCAGTGAGGAGGCTCGGGGTGAGCCCGCTGCCTGTGAGACCCAGTTCCAGTGCCTGGGCGAGCTGCGAGGCCACGAGCGCAGCGAAACCGATGGAGCTTGCCTCGGCTGGAATCGCCCGACTGGCCCACAGGGTAACCAGACCGGCTGGAATCGCCGTCGTCGCAGCCCGGCGGAGGACATCGACGCGGAGCGTGCGGTCGAGTGCCTGCTCGCCCTCGCGGGCCAGGTCGGTCAGCCGGCGGTAGCGGGGCTGCTGCAGCGCGATCGCCAGCGCGGGCGGCACGTCGGTGATCAGGTTGACCATCAGCACCTGACGCGTATTGAGGGGCGCAGTGGCGGTGAGCAGGGTAGGGATCGCGATCATCCCGATCTCACCTAAGTTTCCGCCGAGGAGCAGGGCCACGGACCGGCGCATGTTCCGCCAGAAACTGCGGCCTTGCACCAGGGCGTCGACGATGACCGCGAAGTCGTCCTCGACGAGGACGAGGTCAGCGGCCTCGCGGGCGACGGCTGTGCCCCAGCCCATGGCGATGCCGACATCGGCGAGCCGCTGAGCGGGCGCATCGTTGACTCCGTCGCCGGTCATGGCAACGACGTCGCCGTGAGCGCGGAGCAACTGGACGATCCGAAGCTTGTCGAGGGGGGTGGCTCGGGCGACGACGCTGGCTTGGGCGAGCTGGTCGACGAGCGCAGGGTCGTCGAGTTCCCGCAGGAGAGAAGCGTTGAGGATCCGGTTGGGGCCGACCGGCAGGCCAGCCTGGCGGGCGATCGCCTCGGCAGTCGCTGGGTGGTCGCCGGTGATCATCAGGACGCGCACCCCGGCCTCGTGACAGCGGCGGATAGCCCCCGGCACCCCCGGACGGAGGGCATCAGCGATACCGAGCAGACCGAGGACAACGAGCTGCTGCGGGTCGTCGAGTCGCGCCTCCGGAGGCCCTTCAGCGACGAGGAGTACCCGCAGGCCGTCGCGGGCGAGGCGGAGGGCTGCCGCGTGGAGCGCGTCGACGCGATCGGAGGACAGGGCTACCGTGTTCTCGCCGTCCGTGCGGAGGGCGACACAGCGCGGGAGGAGAAACTCGTGGCTGCCCTTCATGACGATCCGGTCGTGCAAGCGAACCGCGTGATAGGGGCGAAGCGAGTCGAACGGTAGCTCTTCGAGCCGCTCCCTCTCCCCGTTGACCTCAGAGAGCCCAAGCGAGCGCGCGGCCTCGACGATGGCGGCATCGGTCGCGTGGGCCAGCGCGTCCTTGCGGTCGAGTGCCGGGGAGGCCAGCACGGCTGCGGCGACAACGCGACGCGCTGCTGGGGAGCAGTTCGGCGCCAGCTCTTCGTCGTGGCCGTCGCTGACGATGCGCTGCACGCTCATCCGGCCGTACGTGAGCGTCCCGGTCTTGTCGACACAGACGACATTGACACGACCGAGTGCCTCGACTGCCGAAAGCTGTCGCACGAGAATCCCGCGCTGAGCGAGTCGGCGCGCGGTCGCCGCTTCGCTGAGCCGGCTGAGGAGCGGGAGTCCCTCCGGCACCGCCGCGATGGTGAGGCTCGCGCCGAGGGCGAGCTGGCTGGCGATTGGCGCGCCGCGCAGGATGCCGACGAGCGTGACCAGCGCTCCGGCAGCCAGCGAGACAGGGAGGCTGAGACGCGTGTACTGCGCGAGACGTCGGGCAAGGTGCTCGCCAGAGGAGTCGGTCTGGCGGAGCGCGCGCTGGGCGGCGCCCAGGCGGGTGCCCTCGCCGGTCGCCACGACCACGGCCGTTGCTGTACCACTGAGCACGTCGGTTCCAGCGAGGACGACTGCCCGCTCATCACGGGCGGCGGGATCCTTGGCGACAGGAAGTGATTCGCCAGTGAGCGCGGATTCGTCCACCAGGAGGTTCTCCGCGTTCAAGAGGCGGCCGTCGGCCGGCACACGGTCACCGAACTCGAGGCGGATCACGTCACCCGGCACGAGTTCAGTAGCGGGGACGGTGACTTCGGCGCCGTCACGGAGCACCCGGGCAGGGGGTGCCGAAAGTTCTGCCAATTGGACGGCCGCGCGCGATACCCGCTGCTCCTGCCAGGCACCGATGGCGACGTTGAAGAGCAGCGTCGCGGTAATGATGGCGACGTCGATAGAGGCGCCGACGGCGAGCGAAAGGCCAGCGCCTGCGGCCATAATGGCGAGGAGCGGTGAGCTCAGTTGGCTGATGAGGGCGCGGATCCATGGCCCTTCGTCCGCCTCGAAGGATGGGGCGGAGCGCCGCTGGCGAACCTCTGCGCTCGTGAGCCCGTCCGGGTGGCTGTTCAGTAACTGAAGAACCTCGGTGGATGGCCGAACTCCCCAGCGCTCGGGTTCTGGATCGACGAAGGGCAGCGTGGCCTGCCGCTCACCACCCCACAGACGGGCCCAGCCAGCGACGAGCGCCAGAAAAGCGGCACCGCCTAGAACCAGGCTAACGAGCACTGGCGACGGGGTGGCGCCCAACCCAATGCCGAGGGCGAGCGTGTTCGCGGTGAGCGAGAGGACGACGCTATCGCGGACAGCGAGGTCTCGACGGTGGCTGGCCTCGACCAGCGCGGCGAGCGCACCCAAGTCGGGCAGGAGAGCGTCGACCGGCACATCGACTGGCTGACGGATGGAGGTCAGCAGTGCGGAGTAGTGGGCAGCAGCGAACGCCAGGCCGGCTCGACCGTGATCTGCGACGTAGAGGACAACCTCCCCGCGCGCCCGCAGGTCACGGACAAGCGTGGCCGCGTCAGCAGCCGTGATCGGAGCGATGTCGATCGTCTCGAGGTAGGCGGATGCGGGCTCCTGAGGGAGCCGCACGAGGACGCGAGTGCCGACTCGGGTACAGACGTCGAGGAAGGATTCCAAGTGCGGGCGGAGTTTTGGCCGCAAGGAGAGCAGGGCAACCGGCTGGTCGGTACGCCGCGCTGAGACGGCCAGGACGACCGCCGCCCCCTGGAGCCCCTGTCGCTGCTCGTCGGGTAGCTGCTCGAGCGTCGCTGGGTCAATGGGGCGCAGACGGAAGGACGCGGGGTCGAGTCCATTCGGCGTGCTGCGAGCAGGTGGCAGTGCCGTACGCCACGGCGTTGCACGGGCCAGTTGGGCGGCGAGGGCGAGGGCGTCCCCGTACGTGAGGCCATCAGCCAGGACGAGGCAGCGATCCAGTTCCAGACCCTCGACGAGCAGTCCTGGATGGTCGAGGACGATGACCGTCGGGCGGGTAAGGCGCCGGCCGGGGCGCAAGGCGGTGACGAGCGCGCCACCGCGGAGGGCCCGGGCGACTGCGCCTTGGTCTGCTGCCTCTGCTCCGATGAGCGCTGTGCGGGCATTGACGAGAACGAGCGCGCGAGCCGCGGCAGCGAGCGAGCGGGAGACGAGGCCAGCGACGCCGGCATAGGCGAACGCGACCGGTGTGATGAAGCGCAGGTACCAGTGCAAGAGTGCCGGCCGGGGCTCACTCGTCGCGAAGGGGCCGGATGGAGAGGGGGCCGCGAGAAAGACGGTCAGCTCACCCCCGAGGAGGAGCGAACCGGCTGCAAGCCGGCGGAAAGGTCGGGCCCGTTCGATCCGCCCATCAGGGCGCAGCACCTCTGCGCTCCCGCGCTCGATGCGGCTATCGAACGGCACGCGGTCGCCGGCACGGAGTGTGACGCGCTGGCCGGGCCGGGCAACATTGCTGTGGAGAAACCCGGCCTCGTAGCGCTGCCAGGCGCGTCGCCAAGGAAGGAGAGCCGATAAGAGGCGGAGAGCTTCGGTGAGGCTGACGAGAAGGCCGAGTTGCTGGTTGCTCACTGTCTGAGCGGTAATGCCAATTGAACTGGTCGTAATGTCGGCGGCTGCCGGGCCGAGCGCGCGGCGGAGTCCCTCGCGAAAGGTGGGAAAGCCGCGGAGAACGGCGACGATGTCGGCGGCGAGCGCGGGCAGTGGGCTGGTCGTGAGGGGGCCGGTGGCCCTGAAGAGCTGCCGGGCAGCGGTGAGGCCGAGGGCACCGGCGGTCGCAGCGGCTCGCCAGCTCGCGTAGAGGAGCGGGCCCTGGTCAGTCGGGGTAACCGTGCGACGGAGCGTCGGTGGCTCCTCCGGTAAGGGAAGGCCACTGACTGCCTCAAGAATCGCATCGAGTGTCACCGTCTCCACTTCGTGCTCGAGGAGCAGGCGACCGGTGGCCACGCTCGCCCGCGCGACACGGACGCCGAGCTGTTCGAGTAACGACTCGAGCTCGCGCGCGAGCGCCTGATTGCCCTCAAGCCCGGCCACCCGGAGGCGTACCCGCTGCCAGCGGTGCCCGCGGCTATCGACGCGGACGGTGCGGTGATCGACGGCGGCGCGGCGCACCCGGGGATGCTCAGCAGCGGTCGTCCTGGCCGGCGGTGCGATCGAGCGTTGCAGGATCTGCTCGAGGTGTTGCCGGACTGCGTCCTCGGTCGTCACCTTGGGGTCATAGTGGACGAGCACGCTGCCGGTCAGGGGATCGGCGCGGATATCCTGGATCCCGGCATGCGGCAGCGTGCGCGGGAGCCCGCTCAGCTTCGCCTGGTCGTCGATCTGGACTCGAAAGCGGACACGTCCCGGTAACCGGTGGACCACGCGAACCACCGGCGTGTCCATCGACACGGTCGTCATGATGCTACGTGCCTCGGTTGCGGGTTAGTGTTCCTGCTCGGAGTGCCGCTGGCCGAGCTGGCCACGCCACCGGCTGCGGGTCGCTTCAGCTTCGGCGAAGAGATCTTCTACTTCTTCGCGAGCCCGGGCCAGGAGCCGGCGAGCCCGCCGGGTGAGTACCGTGCCGAACGCCGCGCCCCACACCAACGCCTCATCGAGCAGGCGCTCCGCTTGCAGGACTGTGGCTGGAGGTGGAGTGACCGATCCGCCGTTGGACTCTGCCTTCGATGCCGCCTCTCGGGTCTCAACCGCTGATTCCGCAGCGTGTCCCGTAGGCTCGCTGCTTGCCGACGACGCTCGGCTCGGGCGCTGTCTTGAGCGGTGCCCGCCTGCGTCGGGTGGAGCCGAGTTCGATGGCTCGTCGTGCGCAGCCTGCTCTGGTAGCATGTCGTGTTTCCCCCGCACGGCCTCCTCCAGGGTCAGTTGGCGCCCACGGTCGGCGCCTGACGGGCACGCGAGACGGCCGCGGAGAAGCCCGCCTGGGCACCCCGAGCCAGGGTTCGCCCGGCCTCGACGGCGGTGAGGACGCCGGCTAGGCCGTAGACGAGGCCACGGCGGACGACGCGCCGGGCACGCGGTGAGAGCATGAGAGCGGTCGCAACGACGGCGACCGCCGTCTCTGCCTCGATATAGTCGTCGAGTTCGAACACCACGAGCCTCCCTTGATCGTGTGTCGAGGTTCCCCACTCGTCTCCGACTGGATGCTGATGGTTGGTTCAAGGACTGTCCCGCTGCCGGGCGCAATATCGGCAGGTTGATAGCGGTCGAGTATGCACATTGCGCGGGAGCCAGTTGTTAAGAAAATGTTAACCTGACCCCCTCATTCGCTCATCGATCGCTCGTCTGTCGACAGTATATGAGCTTTCGGGTGCGCGTGTCAACAGCGGGACAGGTGGCCGGCGCCGCGACCTGAGCAGCGTGATCGGCTTCATGATGCCGCGACGTTGCTGTGCGGCACTTCGGGGGTGATGCCTTCCAGCACGTCACCTTCTTCGGGGCAATGAGGGATCAGGTGCGACGGCCGGGTGGCCATGGACGGCCGAAACCGGCAGATTCCCGGGCACGGGTTTGGCCAGGACGGCGCAGCGCTCGCTGGGCATGCCGGTAGCCACGCTTGCGCCGTCCGAACGCCTGGTGTATACTGATCTGTGCGCTCACCAGGGCTACTGTCGAGGGGATGACCGGTTTCGACAGGGCCGTAGGTGCAGGGATTGCAGGCCGAGGTCGCCCCGGGACTCGTTAAAAGGGGCAACCAAGTAACTGGCGAGCGCGAACTCGCTCTGGCCGCGTAAGTAAGACGCGGTCACGTCTGCCCGAACCTTTCCCTGGCGGGTTCGGAGCGGGCGTCGCACAGCCGAGGGTGCAGCTAGTCCAAGCGCCGGTGCGGGCTGGCCTAAGACTAATCCGGCTGAGCCGCGCGAGACCCTGTCGGTGGGGGATCGCCAGCGAGAGCCAAAGCACCGACTAAGCCTGTAGGAGATCCTTGGCCGAACGCTCTGGACGGGGGTTCGACTCCCCCCATCTCCACTAGCAGCAACCGCCCCGGCCCATCGAGACCGGGGCGGTTTTCGTTCGCGCTCTGGCCGGGTCACCGCCCGACGAGGTGGAGCTCGATGACCTCTCCGGCGCGGCGCACTTCGAACACCACGCCCGCGTAGCGCACCCGGTCGCCGTCCTGGAGACCCGGCGGCAACGTCACGATCCGCGAATCCAGCGGGATGCGCACCGGCCGCCGCTGGCGGGCGGCAGTCGCTGCGGCCCTGGTGCCCCAGGGAGGATTCTCGCCGCAGCGTGGACAGTACCCCATCCTCGTCCCTCCTCCGCGCTGCCGCAGTCCGCGTCATTTCTACCACAGGGTGCCGATCCGCACAGATCGAGGGCCGAACGGCGGTCAGGCTTACGGGCGCCCTCATCCGTCCTGCGCCGAGGGAAGCGCCAGCCAGGTGGATGCGCACCTCGACGACGAGCGGCAGCGGACAGCCTTGAGCCGGGTCGAACTGCTACCCGCCGGTGTCAGAGAACGAGCGAGTCCAGACGACCTCGCCGCCGATCACCGTCGCCTCGACGCGCAGCTCGAACAGCGCCTCCGGCTCGACAGTCGTCGGGTCGCCCGAGAGCACGGCGAAGTCGCCGAGCTTGCCCGGCGCAATAGAGCCTTTGTCCTGCTCCTCGAAGGCACCGTAGGCCGGCCAGACTGTAAACAGCCGCAGCGCGTCTTCCACGCTGAGTGCCTCCTCCGGCCCGTACCGCCGGCCTGCCAGTGTCCGGCGCGTGACGGCGCAGGCGATGTTGAACAGCGGCGCGATGCCGTCCGGAATCGAGCCGGTCGAGTCGCTGGAGCCGACGACCTTGAAGCCACGCTCGACCAGCGTGCGCAGCCGGAACGGTCGCGGCCAGCGCTGGGAGCCGGGCTGCCCCAGCACATCACCCTGCGCGTAGATGAAGGCCGGCGTGGTCACGACCAGCACGCCCAGCTCACGCAGCCGCTCGATATCGTCGTCTGCCTCCAGGTAGTCGGCTGCATGCTCGATCCGGTGGCGGTGCGGCGCCGGATGGCGGCGCAGGGCCTCCGCCACTGCCTCGGCCACGAGCCGGATCGCGGGCTGCGAGCAGACATGCATCCAGAGCTGCTGCCCACCAGCATGCGCCCGGCAGATGAACTCGACCAGCTCCTCCGGCTCCCACTTCAGGTCATAGAGGCGGTTGCCGTAGCCGTCGTGGCCGACCCCGTCCACGAAGATCTTCACCCCGCCATAGCGCAGTTGATCGTTCCCGAAGCCGGGTGCAAGGCCCAGCGCCAGCACGCTCTCGAGCTCGATCTGGTGCGGGACGTGGTAGTACAGCCGCAACCGGAGCGGGAGCTCCCCCGAGGCCTGGAGCTCTTGTATCGCACGCACGTCCTCGGCGGAGAACGGCAGGTCGTGGATCGTCGTCACGCCGTTGGCTAGGAAGAGCTCGGTACCCTTCCGCCGAATGGCCGTCTTGACCTGCTCGACTGTGAACGGCGGCAGCCGATCCCAGACCTCGGTCACGACGCCGGTCGGCGTGCCGTCTTCGGCCCGGTGAAGTACCACTCCCTTCGGCGGCGGGCTGTCCCACAGCCCCAGCTCCCGCAGCGCGCGGGTGTTCAGCATGGCGACGTGGAGCGAGGAGAGCACTGCGATCGGGTGCTGATCCGAGATCGCGTCGAGTTCCTGGCGCGTGAGCAGCCGCCGCTCCGCCACGCGGGTGTAGAGGTTGAACGAGCAGCGCACGATGATCCACTCGCCTGGCGGGGTGGCGCTGGCGCGCTCGAAGATGGCGTCGGCGAGCGCCGCCAGGCTGGTGTAGGGTGGGGTCGTGAGCGAGAGGCAGTGGGTGAGCGCGCAGCAGGTCATCTCGAAGTGCGCGTGGCCGTCGATGAAGCCGGGGACGACCGTCCGGCCGCCACAGTCGAAGGCCGGCGCGTCGCCGCGCGCCTCGAGCACGTCTTGCGTCGAGCCGACCAGCACGATCCGCCCGTGGCGCACCAGCGCTGCCTCCGCCCGTGGCCGCTGCGGATCCATCGTCAGCAGCCGGCCGTTGACCAGCGCGAGATCGGCTCCACTCACAGCCCGTCCCCCTCTTATTCGCGCGGTGCGCTTCCCACCAGCACGCTACGACCGTCCGCGCCGCATGTCAACGGCGGCAGACGGGCTATCTGATGCCGCGCGGTGGAGCACAACCGCTGGGAATGGGTACGTGGCCGTTCAGCCGCTCCGTGCGCGCTGCTCGCCTCGGCCGGTCGGGCTATCGATCGCGTAGGCGCTCGGGTCGGGCTTGTAGGGACGAAGCAGCCAGCGCGGGCGCCGCAACCCTCCAGGGCCGGGAGCCGGTCGCGTCAGCCTCAGCCAGCGGCGATAGACCTCCATCGAGCGCTGGGGGTCGACCACGACGTCTCCGTAGCGGTCGCCTGGTTCCGCCTTCACGACCCGCACCTTCTGGTGCCAGCAGTGCTGCCCGCTGACTGGATCCGGCTGTACCGGGAAGGTGAGGTTCTGGTGCACCCCGGCATCGCTCCAGAACACCAGCCGCGAGTCGGGATCGCTGCTCTCGAACGGCGCCACACCGTGCTTCTGGCGCAGGCGGTAGCGCCCATCTGGCAGCCGCTCGAACTCCACCAGTGCCGACGACCAGCGCTCGTTCCCCTGCCCCTCGGCCAGTCGCCAGCGGCCGAGGTGGTGCGAGCAGGCGGCCACCCCCGGCCGGATCGCCTCGGTCACCCACACGCGGTCGACGAAGTAGCCGATCTCGGTCTCGACCCGTACCAGGTCGCCGGTGCGCACGCCGATGCGCTCAGCATCGCTAGGGTGGAGCCAGAGGGGATTCGAGTGGGTCAACTCGTTGAGCCACTTGGCGTTGTTCGAGCGGGTGTGGATCAGTGTCGGCACGCGGAAGTTGGGCAGGAGCACCATCTCTCCCCTGGCGCGATCGATCCGCGCGGGATCGACATGGCTCTCAATGGTGCAGGGGATGGCGTACTCAGGCCAGCCCCATTCGTAGAGCGTGCGCGAGAAGAACTCCAGCTTCCCGGAAGGGGTCGGGAACCCTCGCTTCGGCTCACCGTCGACCAGCACGCCCGCCCAGCGGCCACGCGGCCCCGGCGGTTCACCCGGTACCGGGACGATGTTGGGGCTGTGCGGTGCTGGCGCCGTCGTCCAGATGCGCCCGCTCTCCGGATCGATCCAGGCCTGGGCCATCTCCTCCGGCGGCACGGGGTCTTCGTACTGCCGGTAGCGCTGCTTCTCCAGTTCGAACGCGCCGTAGGTGCGCATGTACTCGAGCGGTGTGAGCCCCTCCCGCGCCGCTGCTTCCGGCAAGCCGGGCACCGAATGCTCGAAGATCCAGCGGTAGTACTCGTCGACCGTCACTCGTTCCCCCGGGCGGTAGGGCGACTCATAGTACGGCTTGATTCCGAGCGCGCCGTCCGGATCCACGCGCCAGGACAGCTCGATCCAGAACTCGTTTTCTTCCCAGACTTCGCCGGGGTTCGCCTCGTAGGTACGCTCGACCGGCTGCCCCAGCTTCTCCCGCGCCACCCGCAGCACCGGCTGCCGGAACCCGAGCCAGCGGGCGGCATGCGTCTCGTAGGAGTGCGTGTCGTGCCGCTCCGGCGCGTGCCCCATCGGGAGGACGTAGTCGGCGTACCAGGCCGTCTCGCTCCAGGTCGGGGTGAGGCAGGCGTGCAGCTCGATGAGCGATTCGTCCTGGAGCACCTCGATCCAGGTAAGCCCATCCGGGTTTGTCCAGACGGGGTTGTAGACGCGGGTGAAGTAGACGGCGAGCTTGCCGCGCCCCTCTTTGAGGAAGTGAGGGAGCAGGAAGCTCATCTCGTGGTGGGCGAGCGGGTACTCGCGCGGCCAGGTGAGCTCGTTCCACACCTTCTGGCGCGGAGGCTCCTTGAACGGGCGCGGCACGTGCTTGTCCCAGACGTTCGGCTGGGTGCCTCCCGGTGTACCGACGCTGCCGGTGAGGACGTTCAGGAAGAAGAGCGCGCGCGGGATCGACCAGCCACCCAGGTGGGCTGCGGCGCCCGCGCGCCAGTTGTGGGTCGAGACCGCTGGAGCTGCCGCCGCGATCTGCCGCGCGATCTCCCGAATCGTCCTCGCCGGCACACCGCTCTCGCGCTCGGCCAGTTCCGGCGAATACCGGCTGTACGTCTCCTTGAGCAGCGCCACGAACGTCTCGAAGGTCTGCGGCCGGTCGGGGTAGAGCACGCGCAGGTACTCGTCCCAGTTCGTCCACCGCCGGACGAACTCGCGGTCGAAGAGGTCTTCCTGGATCAGCACGTTGGCCATCGCGAGGAGCACGAGCGCATCGGTGCCCGGGGCTGCCGGGAGCCAGTAGTCTGCCATCGAGGCCGTGTTCGACAGCCGGGGGTCGAGCACGGCCAGCTTGGCTCCCCGCATCTTGGCTTCGATGATCCGCTGGGCATGGGGGTTGAAATAGTGCCCGCTCTCCAGGTGCGCGCTCACGAGCAAGATAAAGCGGGCGTTGGCATGATCCGGGGATGGGCGGTCGGCCCCCATCCAGACGGCGTAGCCGAAGCGGCCGCCGGAGGAGCAGACGTTGGTGTGCGAGTTGTGCCCGTCGACGCCCCACGACCAGAGCACCCGCTCCATGAACCCGTCCTCGCCGGGACGCCCAACGTGGTACATCACCTCGTTGTGCCGCCCCTCGAGGAGCGCCTGCCTGATGCGTCCGGCGATATCGTCGAGCACGGCGTCCCAGGACACCCGTTCCCACTGGCCCGAGCCGCGCGGGCCGACGCGGCGCAACGGGTAGAGGATTCGCTCCGGATCCTTCACCTGGTTGATCGTGGCCGGCCCCTTGGCGCAGTTGCGGCCGCGGCTGCCAGGGTGCAGCGGGTGGCCCTCCAGCTTGCGGATGTCCAGCGTGTCACGGTCGACGTAGGCGAGGAGGCCACAGGCCGCCTCGCAGTTGAAGCACACGGTCGGGATGAGCATGTAGCGGCGCTGGCGGCCGTCGGGCCCGCGCTCTTCCCAGTCGTTCCAGCGCTCCGGTGGGGGGAAAGAGGCCAGGCCGCTGGTGCGCTCGGGCGAGAACGGTTCGGTCACCGCTCGTTGCGCTGCGGCCGGCGACGTGGTCTGGGTCACCGTCTCCATGCGCTGTCCCCTCCTCGCTCAGCTCAACGGTACGTCCTGGCCGGCGCTCACCCAGATCCGCTCGTAGCTCCACAGGCCTGCCAGCGCGGCGAGCGCGGCGACCACGCTCCACCCCTCCACCGCCTCGCTCGCCCAACCGAGGGCGAGCGCTGCCAGCGGCATCACCACGCCGATCCCCAGCCCGAGGATGAGCAATTCGGTGCGGTAAGGGCCGTGGGTCAACAAGCGCACCGTCTTGTGGACATGGGCGTTCACGTGCGGGAGCCACAGCTCACCGGCGACCAGCAACGCCAGCACCACCAGTCCGGTCACCAGCGCCATGCCCAGTACCCGGAGCTCCTGGCTCGGCACGCCCAGGGCGACACCGGCGAACAAGAGGACACTGGCCCCCGCGACCGCCGCCTGGGCCAGGAGCTGTGGCAGCAGCAGCGGGCTCTGCCAGAAATCCCGCCCTTCGGCCTGGCCGAAGAGGAAGGCGGTATAACCGGCTGCGGCGACGGCTACCGGTATCCCGAGGACGAGCAACAGGCTTGGCACTGTGGTGAGCACGCCAGCGACGAACCAGAGGAAGGCCAGCAGGCCGAAGAGCACCAGGATGTACCCGCCCCAGACGAGCCACGAGCGGGGGTTCGGCTTGACGAGCAGGAACCAGAACCGCTCGGGGCGCTTCAGATCCCACACCAGGAGCGCTGCGGTGAGCAGGACGAAGAGGAGCGCGAGGAGCGGCGCTGCGACCCCGAAGGTGGCGCGGTGCGCCACCTGGCCGAGCAGCAGGAGCGGAGGCGCGAGGCCCAGCACCCCGGCGGCGATCGATTTCGTCCAGAGGTAGCTGGCCACCTTCCAGCCCCAGGGCTTCGGGTGCCAGACGTCGTAGGCGACCCGCGCCTCCGCCGGGCCGGGAAGCAGCTCGTCGCCGCGCGTCGCCTCGGCCGGGCGGCCGTCCGGCAGGAGCTGGGCCCAGAGGTATCCGTTCTGCCGGGTCTGCACTTCCGGCGTCAGGCTGGCGTCGTCCGCCCCGATGTAGAACAGCTTCGGCCGTGTACCCTGCTCGGGCTTGCGGACGCTCACCTGCTCGCGGGCCACAAGCTGGTGGATCTCGCTGGTCGGATCGTCCAGGTCGCCAGCGATGATCGCCTTTTCTGGACAGACGACCACGCAGGCCGGCAGCAGCCCCTGGTCGACCCGGTGGCTGCAATAGTTGCACTTGGCCGCCGTGTGTGTGATCGGGTCGATATAGATCGCATCGTAGGGGCAGGCCTGCATGCACGACTTGCAGCCGATGCACCGGCTCGCATCGAAGTCGACGATCCCGTCGGGCCGGCGGAACAGCGCTTTCGTGGGGCAGATCGTGACACAGGGGGCATCATCGCAGTGGTTGCAGCGCAGCACCGTGAAGTACCGGCGGGTATGAGGGAATGCCCCCTTTTCGATGTACTTCACCCAGGTACGGTAGACGCCCAGCGGCACCTCGTTCTCCGACTTGCACGCCACGGTGCAGGCGTGGCAACCGATGCATTTCCGGTGGTCGATGACGAACCCGTACCGCATGCCACACCCCGAACGGCTCACCGACCGGCCCGCACGAGCGTCCTGATGACCTGAGAAAGGGTCTTGGAGCTCGCTGCGGCGTCGCGCTGCCAGCACTGCTCCACCATCACCTGCACCAGTTCGGCGCTCAGGCTGTCGACGGCCGCACGCATCGCCGCGAGCTGCTGCACGACCTCCAGGCAGTCGCGCCCGTTTTCGACCATCCTGGCGATCCCGCGAGCCTGCCCCTCGATGCGCTTGAGGCGCTCGACGAGCGCCTGTCGCGTTGCCGGATCGAGCTGTGCCAGCGATGTCATCTGACCTCAGTCTCCTTTTCCCTTTCGAGGCTCTCCATCGCGTTCGATACTCTACTGGGGTACCGGCCCGACTCTACTGGTCACTCCACAAGACGTCAAGCTCACCCGACGCGCACTCTTCGGGTACCGTGCCGGTCGGCTCGCTGCAGCCTGCGCCACCGGCATCCCGGACGCGCAGGCAGCGCCTCCCACGAGCATCGAGGCCGAGGCCCGCCCGGCGCTCACGCTGCCTGCACCGCCTGGACGATCGCACTGGCGAAGTCGTCCGGTGTCACGCCGGGAGACTGCACCCCGAGCGCGCGGTAGACGTCCTGGATGCGCCTGCTGAGCTCGTCCCGGCGTGCCGCCAGCCCGCGCACGGCCTGTTCGATTGCCGCCAGGCCCAGCGCCGGGAGCAGCGTGAAGTCGCCGCTGAGACTGAGGTCATCGATCCGACCGCCGTGCACGCGCACGATGACGCGGATCAATCCTCCAGGCACTTTGATCGCCGACTCCACCAGCCGGACGTCCTCGTGGATCTTGATGCCGCGTTGCCGCAAGCCACCCTTCTGGAAGAGCCACTCCTCGGACAGAAAGCGCTCGTCGAGTTGCGCCGCGAGCTCCTCTTCCTCAGCAGTCAACGCTCCCGGCACGAGCTGGGCTCCGAGCGCCGCCGCGCAGGCATCCAGGTAGCGTCGCACCACCTCGTCGCGCGGCGGTACCGTGCCGAGCTCACGGCGCATGGTGGTCACGTACTCCTCCAGGCTCTGGACGACCTTGTCGCGCATCTTCTCCGATGAGACCTTCAGCACCCGGGCCATCTGCTGGTGATTGAAATCGAACATCAGGCTGCCCACCAGCACTTCCGATTCGCCGAGGCTGGCGGCGCCCGTGCCCCCGATCTTGCGACCGCGGACGTGGATGTCGTTGACCGGTCGCCAGGCGGCCTCGATACCCAGCGAGCGGTACGTCTCGACCAGCGGCTGGACGTAGAGCGCGAACCGGTCTTCCAGGCGCACCGGCACCGCATCGCGGGGGAAGATCCACTGGGTGAAGACCTGGTTGTGGTCGAGGTAGACCGCGCCGCCACCGACCTCGCGGCGGATGACCGGTAGCCCGGCGGCGCGGCAGTGCTCCAGGTCGACCTCGCGCTCCGCGTCCTGGTGAAAGCCGATCGAGACGTACGGGTCGGTGGTCGAGACGAGCAGGATCGTCGGAGGATCGCCAGAGCGGAAAGCGTAGCCGACAGCGTGGTAGACGCTCTGGGAGCGAACCGGGCTCACCAGTCCCAGGTCGACGACCCGTACCCTGAGCATCGCTGCCCTCCTCTCACTCGGTTCACTTGGCGCAGCGGAAGCAACTGACATCGAGTTCGTCGATCCGCGCACGGTAGCGGCGGAGCGCCTCCTCGCCGGTCACCAGCGAGGTGAGCTCGGCCCGGTCGAGCGGGCGCACGCGCACGAGCCAGCCTTCGCCGTAGGGGTCTTTGTTGGCCAGCAGGATGTCGCGCTCGAAGCCAGCCTGGTTCGTCTCCAGGATCTCGCAGGTGAACGGCGCCGGGAACGGCCCCACCCACTTCCCGCTTTCGATGGTGGCGAGCGCGCGGCCCTTCGGCACTGTGGCGCCGACGCGCTTGAAGCGGATCGCGACGAGCTTCCCAGCCCGGGTCTGTGCCGGGTCGGTCATCCCGAGCACGGCGCTCTCGTCCTCGAAGCGCACCCAGACGTCGCGCTCGACATCGTAGTGCAGGCCTTCGGGGATGATGCAGCCGCGGTAGACGAGAGCTGCCTCGCCGACGCTCACGCGCACGAGATCCCTTCGCGCTCCAGGACGGCCCGGTACGCCTCCACAGCCTCGGCGCCGGTCACCAGCTCGCGCGACTCGCTCGCCCAGTCATCGGGGCGGATCCGGGCGAACCAGCCGGCTCCGTACGGATCCTCGTTCAAGAGCTTCGGGTTGGCCACCGCCGCGTCGTTGACGGCAACGATCTCGCCGCTGATCGGCGAGGTGACCGGGCCAACCCACTTGCCACTCTCGAGCGTTCCGGCGCTTCGCCCTCGCTGCACCTGGCGGCCGACACCGCGCGGCGTCACGCTGATGATCGTCTTGGCGAGGTGCTGCGCCGTGTCCGTGATGCCGATCGTGACCGTACCGTCCGGCTCCGGCCGCGCCCAGACGTGCTTCTCCGGCCAGTAGTAGAGGTCTTCAGGAATCTGACAACCACGCACCTCGGCCATCGCGTCGCCCCTTCACTCCCCGATCCCATACTCCCCACGCAGGTGGTGAAGCAACAGGTCGAACACCACCAAGCTGATTTCGAAGCGGAACTCGTCCACGAACGACGGATCGCGGCGGGCCTTGCGCAGCACCTGCTCCCAGCGCGCCCCGCACAAGGGGCACGAGATGGTGGCGTAGGTGTGCCCGGTGCGCTCCTGGACTCCCCAGGAGATCTCGCTCGCGTGCGCTTCCGCCAGGTGGGCGTGCACCTCGCTGCGCCGGCCCTGGTAGTCGCAGTACGGGCAGGGAACCGTCATCATCCGCTTCCCCGCCCCTCGATCGGCTCGAGCCGAGCCGCGATCGTGCGTTGGAGGGCGGCTGCGAGCCCGTCCAACCAGGCTGCCAGCGCCTCGCCGAGCCTCGTCGCGCGTGCTGACTCCTGATCGAGCTCGAGGATCGCCAGCCCGGCGTGCGCCAGTACCCCCAGCCGCAAGTGCAAAGGGACGCGTCCCAGGCCACACTGTGCGGAGAGCGCAGCCAGCGAGACCGGTTCTTCCGGACGCAAGTGGGCGAGGATGCGGAGGTTGACCGGGTCGAGCGCTGCGCCGAGGCCGTGCAGGACGAGCGCGCGCGAGAGCTCTTCGAGCTGGCGCTCGTCCTCGCCCACGCTGTCGAGCCAGCCGCGGAAGTCCTGCGCGGTCTCGAGTCGGTCCAGCCGGTCGAGGGCACGAGCCAGGCTCCAGAAGCGCGCCGCGAGCTCTTCGACGATGGTGTCTTCAATCCGCCCGCTCATGACTGGCTCACCGGAGCAGCCTCGCGCTCGAGCTCGATCAGGCCGGTGGCCCAGGCGACGAGCCGGGCCACATCGATCACCGTCAGCCGGTGCTCGTAGCCAGTGGTCTTGACCGCGTCGCTGTACATTGCCATGTCCTTGGGGCACGCCACGACGAAGTAGCGCACGTCCTCACCGAGCGCGATCGCCTCGCGGATCCGCTGCTCGCTCGGCCGCTCCTGGCCGCCGCTGTCCATCCAGATCTGCCCGCCACCGGCGCCGCAGCAGTACGTGTTCTCGCCGTGGCGCGGCATCTCGCGGAGCTCCAGGCCCAGCGCCCGGATGACACGACGCGGCGCGGCGGTGATGCGGTTGTACCGCCCGAGGTAGCAGGGATCGTGGTAGGTCGCGACCGCCTGCAGCCGCTTGGACGGCTGGAGCTGGCCACGCTCGAGCAACTCGGCGAGTAGCTCGGTGTAGTGGTAGACCGGAACGTCCAGCCCCAGCGCGGAGTACTCGTTGCGCAGGGCGTTGTAGCTGTGCGGGTCGGTGGTGACGATGGCGCGGAAGCGTGCCTTGCCCAGGGCTGCCAGGTTGTGCTCGACCAGAAGCTCGAAGAGCCCTTCCTCGCCGACGCGCCGCACGTCGTTGCCGCTGTTCCATTCGTCCTCGTACAGGATGCCGAAGTCGAGCCCGGCCTGGTGAAAGAGCTGCGCGACCGTCTTCGTGTTCTCCTGCATCCGCGGGTCGAACGAGGCGAAGTCGCCGACAAACCAGAGGTACTCGACCGGCTCCTTGCGCGCGTCCTTGACCGGGAAGGGGAGATCCTTAGCCCAGCGCGCCCGCTGCCGGGCCGACTTGCCGAACGAGTTGCCGTACCGGCTCAGGCTCTCGAGTGCCGTTTGGAGATTGGGATCGATCTCGTCGCCAGCGAAGACGAGGTGGCGCCGGAGATCGATCAGGTCGAGCATCGGACGGTTGCCGACCGGGCAGATCCGCACACAGGCACCGCACGTCGTACACGACCAGACCGCCGCTCGGCTGGTCGCGGTCTCCAACAGCGGCGGCGACGCTGTGCCCCCGGCGAAGCTGTTCAGATTACGGTTGAGGTAGTACCGCTTGTTGATCTCCAGCGCGGCGGGGCTGAGCGCCCGGCCTGTGCCGTGGGCCGGGCAGACGTCCTGGCAACGGTTGCACATGATGCAGGCGTAGGCGTCGAGGATCTGGTACCAGCGCAGCTCCTCCAACCGGGCGGCGCCCACCTGCCCGTTGCCTACCGGGGGCTCGAGCCGCCCCAGGGGCTTCTCCTCGCGGAGGATCAGGTTGAGCGGTGCCATGAAGAGGTGGATATGCTTCGAGTACGGGAAGTACGGGAGGAAGGCCAGGATCAGCCCCAGCGCCAGCCACCAGGTCACGTGACTGGCGACGGCAAGCGTCGCCGCGTCGAGCCCGCCGAGCAGCGCCGCCAGCAGGCTCGCAGTCGGCTGGCTCCAGTCCGGGCGCCCGCTCTCGGCGATCCGCACCGCCTGCCCGGCCCAGCGCGAGCCGACATGCAGCAGGATGAAGCCACCGACGATCGCGGAGTCACGCGAGATGCCGAAGCGGACGCTGGGTAAGAGGAACACCGCCCGGTTGAAGCGGAAGGGGCGGAGGCCGAAGCGCCGGAGCAGGAGGCCGAGCATGCCGAGCAGCGCGGCCACACTGAGGAGGTCGGCAACGAGGTTGTAGGCGGAGGCGACGCCGCTGGCGTGAAGCGTGCTGTAGCCGTTGAACCCCTCCAGAAGATCGAGGACGTTGACCAGGCCGTAGAAGACGAAGGCGAAGAAGACGCCGGCATGCAGCAGGCTCACCAGCGGCCGGGTACGGAAGATGGGCCGCTGCAGCAGGATATCCAGGCTGACGGGGATCACCCGGCGCAGGAAGACGCCCCAGGAAGGGCGCCCATACCCCCGGCCGATCGCACGCACGATCAGCCGGACGCCACGCAGCGTCAGCAGCAATGAGGCGAGCGCCAACAGGAGAAACGCGATGCGCTCAGGTGTCGTCAGCACCCGGTCACCCTCCGAGCCGTTCCTGCAGGGCTTCGGCCACGTCGAACAGGTCAGCGACTACGCCGTAGTGCGCCACGTCGAAGATCGGTGCCTTGGGATCCTTGTTGACCGCGATGATCAGCTCGGCGTCTCGCATCCCTTCCAGGTGTTCAGGCGCCCCGCTGATCCCGAGTGCCAGGTAGAGTCTCGGCTTGACCTTGAGCCCCGACTTGCCGACCTGCCGCGAGCGCGGGAGCCAGCCGGCATCCACCAGCGGCCGCGAGGCGGCCACCACGGCCCCCAGTCCCTCCGCGAGCTCCTCTGCCAGCTCCAGGTTGTCCTTGCTCTCGATACCCCGGCCGACCGCGACGATCTTCTCGGCGCGCGTGATATCGACGTCGGCAGCCTCGGGTCGCTCCAGGCCGGTTGCTCGCACGCGCAGCGCGTCGAGTTCAGCCGGTGGCGTGAGCCGCTCGATCCGAGCCGGCGGCTCGGGAGCAGCGGCTTCGCTGGAGAACGCGCCCGCCAGGACGGAGAGGACGGCGTGGTCTGTCCCCACAGGGCAGTCGGCTAGGATCTTGCCTCCGAAGAGCTGGCTGGTCGCCACGAGCTGGCCGTCGCGCTCCTCGATCGCCTGGCAATAGGCGACCAGCGGCCAGCCCAGCCGGGTGGCGACTGCAGCCGCGACGTCCATCCCGAGCGAGGTGTTCGGTACCAGCACCAACCAGGGTGATGTCTCCCGGGCCACGGCCTCCAGCGCTCGCTGGGCCGCCTCCGGGTTGAAGAGGCGAAGCGCCGGGTGTTCCATGAGCAGCGTGCGGTCAGCCGGCACCGTCGCCGCGAGCGAGCTCACCCCGTCACCGAGTACCAGCGCATCGACACCGCTGCCGCGCGAGGCGGCGAGCCGCCGGGCAACGCCGATGAGTTCCAACGTCACGTCGGTGAGCTGGCCCTCGAGTTGCTCCGCGAGAACGAGGATGTGCTCTGCCATCGGCCTGCCTCCGCTCTCCCTCAGTACAGCCCGCGCGCGCGCAAGATCTCGAGGATGCGCTCGGCCACGTCACTTGGACTGCCGGTCAGCATCTCCGCCCGGCCGGCAGCCTCCGGTGCCCGTAACCTGGAGAGCTTCGGTGCGCTCTCGACCGGCGTCTCCACTTCCACTTCCTCGATGGTGCTCTCCCGCATGGCCTGCCGCACTCTCCCCACGGGGACATAGCGCGGCGTAGCCCGCGCCGCCTGGATGCCGAGCACCGCTGGTGTCGCCAGCTCCAGATCGAGCATGATGCCCCCCCACAGCTCCTTGCGCACCCGAACGACGCCGTCCGCCAGCTCGGTGCCGACCACGACACCGGTGTGTGGCCAGTCGAGCAGCGCACCGAGCGTGGGAGCGAGCTGCCCGTCGAGGTCGTCGGGCGCCTGCACCCCGGTCAGGACGAGACGCGGCGACAGTTCCCGGATCACTGGTGCCAGGAGCCCCGCCAGCGCGCGGGTACTCAGCCAGGAGCCCTCGAAGTCACCGACCAGCTTGACGGCGCGTTGAGCACCCTTGGCGAGAGCCGTATAGAGGGCCTGGTCGAGTTCGCCCGTCGTATCCACGCCGACCACGACCACGTCCTCACCAGTCGCTTCGCGCAGGAGCAGGGCCTCCTCCAGCGCATGCTCGTCGAACTCGTTGACGACGTAGGAGACACTGTCGCGATCGAGGTCGGTACCCGACGGGGCGATCGCCAGTTCCTCGACGACATCGGGTACCTGTTTGAGAATCACCGCGAGCGTCATGCCTTTGCCGGCTCCTCTCCGATCAACCCCATCGCCTCAGCGAGCAGCTCCGCGATGTCGCGGACGCGCAGCCGCCCTTCGTGCCCGGTTGACTTGACCGCGTCCTCGAAGCGCGATACCTCGTAGGGGCAGCAGATCACCAGCGTGTCAGCGCCAGTCGCAACCGCCTCGAGCACGCGCTCCTCGGAGAGGCGCCGGCGCTGGCGGCCGGCCGCGAAGCTGTCGAGCCACATGCCACCCCCACCGCCGCCACAGCAATAGGAGTTCTGTCGGCAGCGTGGCATCTCGGTGAATTCGACACCGGGCAGCGCCTCGATGAGCTGGCGCGGCGCGTCGTACTCTCCGTTGTGCCGGCCGAGGTAACACGGGTCGTGGAACGTCAGCCGGTAGGGGAGCTGGCGCGTCAAGAGCGGGCGCAGCCGCGGCAGCTCGCGAGCCAGCAGCGTCGTGTAGTGCCAGACGTCGTACTGGCCACCGTACTTCGGATACTGCTTGCGAAACGCGTTGAGCGCGTGCGGGTCGGTCACGACGATGTGGTGGAACTCGTACTTGGACAGCGTGCGGATATTCTCCTCGGCGAGCATCTCGAAGAGGCCACGCTCGCCGGCCAGCCGCTGAGAGTCGCCAGCGCACTTCTCCTCCCGGCCGAGGATCCCGAAGTCGAGCCCGAGCGCATGGAAGATGCGCGCCAGCGCGATCGAGGCGTCGATGCCGCGGGGGTGATACGAGGGGTAACACTCCACCCACCAGAGCCATTCGACCGGCCGCTGGATCTGGTGGAGGATCGGAACCGGCACGCCGGCATCCTTCACCCAGGCTTCGCGCTTGCGCGGCGGCTGGCCCAACGGGTTACCGTAGCGGGCGGTGTTCTCGAGCGCCTCTTGCAACTCGGCGGGCAGCGGCCGCCCGCTGAGCAGCGCCTGTTCCCGGGCGGCGGGCATGATCTGCACCATGTCCACCTGCTTGGGGCAGACCCGCAGGCAGTTCATACAGGTCGTGCAGAGCCAGAGGTCGGGGGAGTCGAGGAGACTGATACCGGTCTGCGCCTTGCGGTACAGCTTGCGCGGCCCGTAGTCGCCGACGACATCGACCGGGCAGACCGGGACGCACTTGCCGCACTGGTAGCACCAGGCGAACGACTCCGCCCCGGGGAGGCTGGCGATCTCGTCGATCAGCTCGGGGGTGTAGTCCCAGATCACGCGCTGGCCGAACATCCGGTTCCAGGGGCCGGAGATGTCTACCCCCTCGACGATCGCGGTGTCCTGTTCCCAGACATCCTGGACTTTGCGCAGGCTCGAGTCCACGAGCAGCTCCTCTCACGCTGCCAGGCGCTCACGAGCAGGCGGCAGGCCGACGAGGCGCCGGGCCAGATCCGGAAGTGACGGGAGCAGGCGGTTGAACTCGCGGCTCAGCCGCCAGTTGGTGATGCCGTACACGTACACGCTGTACGCGGCCGCCAGGAACGCATCGGCCGCGAAGGGGCCGATCTCCGGGTCTTCGAGCAGGGCAGGCCGAAGCAAGCCGCTGTTCTGGCCCAGCTCGGTGCCCATCGCGATGAGGCCGCTCAAGCTCTGATACTGCCCAGCCAGGTCGTCACCACGGAGCGAGCGGGCGCTCGAGGCGATCAGCGGCAGGATTCCGGTCTGGTGCTGGACGTCCCACAGCCAGCGTGTCCACAGCCAGTGTCGCCGCGGTGAGGCAAGGTGGAGCAACCCGCTGCCCAATTCCAGCGCCAGGCGACGGTCGAGCCCCGGGAGCGACGCCACGAAGGCGGCCAGGCGTGCGCTTGCCGGCCCGCTGTCGGTCAGGAGCGCGCGAGCCGGTGCTCGCAGCCGGTCACCCGGCAGCGCCGCGGCAAGCTCTTCGACATGGCGTCGGGCGCAGGTGACAGCCCGGTACAGCTCGCCGAGCGCCACCGGGGGAAGAGCCTGGCTCTCGCCCAGCGCTCGCACCGCCTCGTGCAAGCGCTGCCGACGCGCGACGAGCTCGGCGGCGATGCTTTCCACGTCGTCCGGCCGGATCTGGCTGAGCCCTTCCTGCAGGGTCTCCAGCAACTCGGGGTCGTCTGGGCCGGTCTTCGGCTTGATCAGGTGACTCGGTCGCGGCTGCTGCGTCATCGCGCTCTCCCACCGCGCTAGCGCCTGGCGGCACGGACATCTCGCCCCCAGAAGGGGCCACCGAAGATGGCAGTCAGCAAACAGAAGTCGAAGAGCCCAGCCGCGATCGGCACCAGGCCGATGACCACCAGCACGTAGCCCCAGGTACCCCTCACCAGCCACAGGCCGACGACCACCAGCACCAACCCGGCGACGATGCGGAGCAGCCGGCCAGGGCCACTCGCGAGAAACTGAACCAATCCGCTTTGTACCAACCCACGCGGGCGCGCCATCGCTGCTCCTCCCTGATTACTGGTCGAGCGTACCGCCAGCGGGCTGTGCGGAGCCAGCCTACACGCTCACAGCAGCCCGCCGCGCCGTCGCGACGGCCCGCGCCGCCGCCAGGCCAGCCGTCGCGAACGTGTCGTCCAGGTCGGCCGGCCGAGCGGCCGCGCCGACGACGAAGACACCGGGGCGAGAGGTTGCCACCGGATCGAGGCCGCTCGGGCCGCCGGCTTCGATATAGCCGTACTTGTTCTGCGCCAGGCCGAGCAGCTTTGCGACCTTGCGGGTGCCGCTGCTCGGCTCCATGCCGACCGAGAGCACCACCAGGTCGACCGTCACTTCCATCGGCCGGCCCATGGTGGTGTCCTCACCGCGAATCAAGAGCTTGTCGCCCTTGGGCAGGATCTCGCTCACGATCCCCTTGACGTAGTTGACCTTGTACTGCTCCTGGGCGGGCCAGTAGAGCTCGTTCTCCCAGTAGCCGTACATCCGCATGTCGATGTAGAAGATGAACACCCGGGCGTGCGGGAGCTGCTGCTTGATCTCGATGGCCTGCTTGGAGGCGATGCCACAGCAGACCTTGGAGCAGAACTCGTTGCCGATCTGCCGATCGCGCGAACCGACACACTGGATGAAGGCGACGCGCTCCGGCGGCTGCCCGTTGGAGGGCCGCACCACCTGGTGGGTCTTCAACATCGCCTCCATGTCACCGAGCGTCACGACGTCGGGAAACGAGTAGTAGTTGTACATCTGGGTCTCGCGACCAGGGTCGAAGTGCTGGAAGCCGGTCGCGACGATGATGGTGCTGGCCACGCGCTCGTGCGTCTCCTGGCCGCGGCGCAGCGTGACGTGGAAGGCGCCAGCCTCGCCGTCGCAGGCGACGACCTCGGTGCCGGTCAGCACCTCGACCAGCGGGTCGCTGGTGACCGCCGCGACCAGCTCGCCGATCGCCTCCTCAGCATCGCGGAAGCCGTGAGTCAGCTTGGCATAGTGCTCGGCGTCCGGGGTTCCGCCGAGCCGGTTGCGCCGCTCGACGAGCAGCGCTGGCTGGCCCAACGAGGCCACGGTGCGCGCCGCTTCGAGCCCGCCCGGGCCGCCGCCGATGATCAGCACTGGATGCCCATTCTGCAGCACAGCGGTCTCCCCTCGGTCGTGGCGTCAGCGGGCGATGGCCGGGCGCTCGGCATCCTCCCAGGTCAGGCCCGGCTTCTCCCCGCGCTCGATCGCCGCCAGATCCTCCTCGAACTCCTGCCAGTGCCGTTCCCAATCGATCCCCAGCTTCTCGAGCAGCGGCCGCCAGTCGGTCGAGTGCCAGTGGAGCTGGAGCACGCGGAAGGGGTGGGCCCCCATCGCCAGGGCAGCCACCTGCGAGTCGGCCAGGACTGGCACTCCCACTCGCCGCTTGTGGGCTTTGGCGGCGAACTGGCTCTTGTCGAGCGTGGTGACGCAGCCGGTGTCGTGGGTGACCGTCATATCGGGGTTGACTTCGTCCCGCATGACCTCGATCTTGCGCAGCACGGCGAAGGAGCGGGTGAAGTCGCGCTGCACCAGGATGTGCCGGAAACCGAAGCCACAGCAGTCGAACCAGGTGGAGTAGTCGGCCACGTTGATCCCCAGCGCCTGGAGCAGCGCCGTGACCGTGGCCGTGCGCTGGCCACCGTAGATATCCGGGTCGTAGATGGCGTCCTCAGCGACGATCTTATAGTAATGGCAGGCCGGGTGGACACAGGCAGTCACATTGGACATGTCGACGACCTGGCGCTCGGCCACGCGGTGGCGCATGACGTGCACCCACTCGCTGTAGTGGACGATCTCCTCGGGGACGACCAGCGGCTTGCCGAGCTTGTCCAGCACCCGCCGTACCTGGTCGCGCAGGTCGGCGTGGTGCACCAGTTGCTCGCGGAGCTCCTTGTAGTGGCCGTAGCTGGTGCCGCAGTGGATGAGCGGGTAGTACCCCGTCTCGTAGGCGGCCGCGAAGTTCCGGCACATCACCAGGATCTGGGCAGCCGCGTTGGAGGTAGCTGAGGCGTAGTAGTTCCATCCGGTGCAGGAGGTCTGGTCGGTCGGATCGTGGTAGTCGATCCCGAACTGGCGGTTGAGCCAGAGGATCGAGGTCGTATAGCCGGGAATGTGACCGCACTGGCCACATGACTTGTGGTGCCACAGGTGATCGACCGGCACCTTCTTGACCCGGCCGAACTTGGTCGTCACCTCGACATAGGGTTCGGGCACCCGCTGGACGATCAGCTCGCCGCGCGCCTCGAGCTCGAAGAGCTCCTCCCGCAGGTCTGGCCGCGGGGCCGTCTCCGGATCGGGGCGGACAGGCAAGGCCTTCTTCTCGCGGATCTCGCTCACTGGGGCGAGGCGCTCGCTCAGCTCGCTCATGCTCTGGCCTCCAGTTCTTCCTCCATGATTTCGACCAGGAGTTCGTACAGCCCCTCGTCGACCTCGCGGATGATCTCCATGTTGCCGGTCTCGAACCAGATGGTATAGAGCTCCCGGAGGGTGCGGTCGTCGGTGCGCCAGGCGGCGTCGGTCACGCTGCGCAGGGTGTCGACCGGGATCGCCTTGCGCCAGGTGTGCATGTGCTGGCTGAACTCGCGCACCCAGGGGCCCCAGTCGGGGAAGAAGTCGGGCTGGAGCATATCGGGAGAGACCTGGTTGCCCTTCAGCATGATCTTGTAGATGACGCGGCTGTAGCCCTGCAGCGCCTCTTGCGCCTGCTCGAGGCCGTGCCGCACCGCCACCTCGCGGATCAACGTGACCAGGCCGCCGGGGTTGTTGCCGCGCGGGCAGCGGACGCACGAGAAGCACTGGGCGCAGTTCCAGATGTCCTCCATCAAGATCTCGTAGAACCGGTCGACGTCCTCCCGGCTCAGCGCCTGAGCGATGACCCGCGGGCTGAAGTCGTAGAACCGCGCAGAGGGGCAGACCGAGACGCAGATGCCACACTCGTAGCACCCGTACAGGAAGTCCTCGTACCGCGGGTCGGCGACGACCTCCTCGAAGAGCCGTCGCTTCTCCTCCTCCGGAACCTCGGCATAGGTGCGCCCGGCCTTGGCCGGGCTCCAGGTCGCGCTCACCGCGCACCTCCCGTCGTGGCTGCAAGAGCGTCGTCGACCAGCCGCTGCAGTTCGTCGATCGTGGGCGCCCCGACGATGCGCTGTTCCCCGACGACGAGCGTCGGCACCACGACGACGCCGGCCTCCCTGGCTCGCTGCCGACCGCGTGCGCTGGCGAGGCTAATCACCTCGAGCTCGACCTCGCCCGGCCTCTCGGCGCTGAGCCGTTCCGCTGCCGCCAGTGCCTCCTGGCAGCCGGAGCAGATGGGGTGGGTGAAGAGCAGGATCCGGATCACGGCAGCTCGTACCCTTCGCAGTGCACACACTCGTCGAGGTTGCGACGCTCCATGTAGGCGGCGTAGGCCTCGGCCGCGGCCTGCCCCGTGAGCAGCGCCGCGAGGTCACGGGCCAGGTCGTCGGGCGCCAGGCGCGCCAGCCAGCCGCTGCGGTAGGGACTCCGGTTGACCAGGCCGGCATCGGTGAGGAGCCGCTCGTTCACGGCGACGAGCTGCCCGGCGACCGGCGTCCGCAGCGCACCCAGCCACTTCGCGCTCTCGAGCACGGCGACCGGGGCGCCGACGGCGTACCGTCGCCCCAGGGGGCGGAACGTCACGTGGAGGATCGCCCCGGCGACGGTCTGGGCGACATCGGAGAAACCCAAGGTGGCCGTCCCATCCAGCTCGGGGCGCACCCAGACGTGCTCCTCGACCCGGTAGTACAGATCCAGCGGCAAGACGCAACTCCTTACCAGAACGTACGGCCGGCTCCCGGAGGGCATCTCAGAACGCCACCACCGCGTCCGCTTCGAGCGCCATCATGTTGAAGGCGGCGCCGCCGATCATCCTCACGCCGTCGATCAGGTCTTCGAGCTTCAGGCCGTGCAAGTCGAGCGAGGGCTGGCAGACGTACAGGGTCACCCCGAGGTCGAGCGCCTGGTCGATGAAGTACTTGAGCTTGGCTCCGCCACCGCCCGCTTTCGGCACGACGAGCGTCTCCGGCACCCCCTTGCGCAGGAGCGTCGGGCCGTTCATGGTGAAGTAGATAGCGGCCTCGATCTCCATCGCCGCAGCGGCCGCGGCCAGGAAGAAGGGCGTGGCGCTGCGCTCCGGCATGTCGACCCCGTGGGTCTGGACGTAGAGGATCTTTTTGTTCTCCACGCTCACTGCTGCCTCCCAGTCGCCTCAGCCGCGCGCCCGTGCACCGCGACGCTTAGATGAAGAGCGAGACATCAGCATCAGCGGCGAACTCGAGGAAGGTCGCCGCGCCGCCGACGGTGCACTCCGGGATGAAGTCCTCCCTCTTGAAGCCGAAGACATCCATCGTCATCTGGCAGGCGATCAGGTTCACGTCGGCGTCGATGCACAGTTGCCGCAGCTCGCGGAGCGAGGGCACGCCCTTCTGCTCGAAGGTCTGTTCCATCAACGAGGTCGCGAGCAGGCTGAAGCCGGGCAGGGCTTCGAGGAGCGCCGGGATCGGCCAGCTAATCTGGCGCAGCGCGGGAGGGCCGAACGGCATCTTCAGCGGCATAGCGGGGTTACCGAGCGGGCTCACCTTGGGGTCATAGTCCCGCAGCAGCAGGGGCAGGCCGTAGAAGGTGAAGAAGATGCCGACCTCCCACCCCATGGCTGCGGCGGTCGAGCCGAGAATGAAGGGCGGATAGGCGAAGTCGAGCGTGCCCTTGCTGGCGATGATCGCAAGGCGCTTGGGTGCCTCGGGGTTGCTGCGAGCCATGCCGAGTCCTCCTCTCCTCAACGGACACGCCGGAAGTAGAAGACGTACTTCCCGTCCTCCTCGTGCGAATCGACCAGCTCGTTCCCGGTCTGGCGCGCCCAGGCTTCCATATCGGCCGGGGCACCCGGATCGGTGGCGATCACCTTGAGCATCTGGCCAGGCAGGATCTCTTTGATCGCCTTCGATGTGCGGATCACGGGCAGCGGGCAGAGGAGACCGCTGCAGTCGAGGACGCGGTCCGGCTGGAGCACGTCCGCCATAGATCTACCCCCTTGATGCGTACCACTGTACTCCGGTAGAGTATCATTCGGAACTGCTCACATTCTAGAGATGTGCTCGCGTGCTGTCAAGCACCTGAGGTGCTGAGACGCTGGGTGATCCGTGGTGCACCCCGTGGCCATGCTGGCTGGCAGCAGAGCCGCCCGCAGGCGTCCGGAACTGCCAGGCAGTGCTACTCGGCGCTCGGCCCTCAGGTGACGGCCGCGCTGGTCTCTCCCCCGTGCCGGTATGCCGGGAAACCTTGACACCGGCCGTATCAAGCTCTATCCTTGCAGTGACTAGCACTCGAGCGTGCTGAGTGCTAACCGGATGGGACGCCGTGGAGCTGACCGAGCGACAGCAATCCATCCTGAAGTACGTGGTCGAGGAATATATCCGGACGGGCCGAGCCGTTGCCTCGAAGGCGTTGCTCGAGCGGTTCCCGCTGGGGGTCAGCTCGGCGACAGTACGCAACGAGATGGGCGTGCTGGAGACGCTCGACTACTTGCAGCAGCCGCATACCTCGGCCGGGCGCGTGCCGACCGAGCGGGGCTTGCGCTACTACGTCGAGCACCTGATGCAGACCGACGAGTTGCCGCCGGCCGAGCAGATCATGATCAGCCACCAGTTCCGTCAGGTGGAGCAGCAGGTGGCGAGCTGGCTCAAGCTCGCGGCAGCCGTGCTCGCTGATGCCAGCGGCAACCTGGGGCTGGTCACACCGCCGCGATCCCGCGTCGAACGGCTGCGACACTTCGAGCTGATCAACCTGCGCGGGCGGCTGGCCCTGCTGGTGCTGGTGACGCAGTCGAGCGCCATTCACCAGTCGCTGCTTCAGTTCAGCGAGCCGGCTGACCAGGCGACCTTGAGTGCGCTGAGCCAGCAGCTCAACCCGGAGCTGCGCTGGCTGAACCGGGAAGAGATCGAGCGCCGGGCCCGCGGCGCGAGCCCACTCGCGACCCTGGTGCTGCGCTGCATCGCCGACGCGCTCTACCAGATCGAGCGGCAGCAGCGGAGCGAGTTGTACGCGGAAGGGCTGGATCGCGTGATCCGCCAGCCGGAGTTTGCCCGGGGCGACCTGGCGCGCGCGCTCCTGGAGCTGCTGCGAGGTGGCATGATCCTCTCGGTGCTCCTGCCGCAGCTCGAGCCGAGCGACGATGTGCAGGTCTTGATCGGATCCGACCTGCGCCTGCGCGAGTTGAGACCGTTCAGCGTCGTGATCTCGAGCTACCGCGCCGGTGCGGAGAGCAGCGGGATGCTGGGGGTGCTCGGGCCGCAGCGAATGGCCTACGCGCGCTCGATCGCGATGGTTCGTTACCTCGCCCACGTCGTCTCCCGCTTGATGGGAGAGCTCTACGGCGAGTTCGAGGACACCGAGCGTGACGACACGATGGAAGGGATGTTGAACTGATGAACGAGGAGCGCCGCGGAGAAGCGACGGAACTCGGGTACGAGACGCACGCCGAGCCCGACCACGCCGAGGAGCCAGTACAGCTCCATGCTGAACTGGCGACGTCGGAAGAGCTCACGGCTCCGCCCGTGCCGCCGCCGGACACGAGCGAGGTCGAGCGGCTCCAGCACGAGCTCGAGCAGCAGCGACGCCTGGCGGAGGAGTACCTCGACCAGGCGCGGCGGGCACGCGCCGAGCTTTTGAACTACAAGCGCCGCGTCCAGCAGGAGATGGACGAGCTGCGCGCGCATGCCCATGCACAGCTTATCCTGAAGATCCTGCCGGTATTGGACGACTTCCACCTCGCCATCGCTCGGATTCCGGAGGCGGAGCAGGAGAACCCTTGGATTCAGGGTCTGCTCTTGATCGAGCGGAAGCTCTGGAATGTGCTCGAGTCCGAGGGAGTGCGGCCGATCGAAGCGGTCGGGGCGCCGTTCAGTCCGGCCGAGCACGAGGCGGTTGCCGTCGAAGAGGGCGAGGGTGAGGAGCAGGTGGTTGTCGAGGAGGTTCGTCGCGGTTATACCCTCGGTGGGCGGGTACTCCGCCCCTCTCTGGTGCGAGTCGGGCGTCGGCCCCGGCAAGAGGAAGCTCCTGCGGCTGAACAGTCGCAAGAGCGATAATCGACAGGTAGAACACACATCGTAGTGTCGTGAGGGAGAGCTATGGCACGAGTCATCGGAATCGACTTGGGAACGACTAACTCGGTGATGGCGGTCATCGAAGGCGGTGAGCCGGTCGTGATCCCCAACGCCGAGGGCGAGCGGCTGACGCCGTCCGTCGTGGCGGTGACGTCCACGGGCGAGCGGCTCGTGGGGCGCTTCGCCAAGCGGCAGGCGATCACGAACCCGGAGAACACGATCTACTCGGTCAAGCGCTTCATGGGCCGCCGCTTCGATGACCCGGAAGTGCAGAAGACCATCAAGCTGGTGCCGTACAAGGTGCGCCGTGCTCAGAACGGCGGCGTCGAGATCAAGATGGGTGACCGTTGGTACAGCCCGCCCGAGATCTCGGCCATGATCCTGCAGAAGCTGAAGACCGACGCCGAAGCCTACCTGGGCGAGAAGGTCGACAAAGCCGTCATCACGGTGCCGGCCTATTTCGACGACAGCCAGCGCAACGCGACCAAGGACGCCGGCCGCATCGCCGGACTCGAGGTGCTGCGCATCATCAATGAGCCGACGGCCTCGGCGCTGGCCTACGGGCTGGACAAGAAGTCGGAGGAGCAGATCGCCGTTTACGACCTGGGCGGCGGCACCTACGACATCTCGATCCTCGACATCTCGGAAGGCGTGTTCCAGGTGCTGGCCACCAACGGTGACACGCACCTGGGCGGCGACGACTTCGACCAGCGGATCATCGACTGGCTGGCCGACGAGTTCAAGAGGCAGGAAGGGATCGACCTGCGCCAGGATCGGATGGCGCTGCAGCGCCTGAAGGAGGCGGCGGAGAAGGCGAAGATCGAGCTCTCCAGCGTGCAGCAGACCGAGATCAACCTGCCGTTCATCACGGCCGACGCCACCGGGCCCAAGCACCTCGTCATGACGCTGACACGCTCCAAGCTGGAGCAGCTCGTGGCTGACCTGGTCGAGCGCACCGTACCGCCGATGGAGCAGGCGCTCAAGGACGCCGGCCTGAGCAAGGGCGATGTCGACGAGGTCGTCCTCGTCGGTGGCCAGACGCGGATGCCGCTGGTACAGCGGAAGGTCACGGAGTTCTTCGGTAAGGAGCCACACAAGGGCATCAACCCGGACGAGGTGGTGGCCATCGGGGCCGCCATTCAGGCCGGCGTGCTCGCTGGTGAGGTGCGCGAGGTACTGCTGCTCGACGTCACGCCGCTGACGCTGGCGATCGAGACGCTGGGCGGGGTGGCCACGCCGATTATCCCGCGCAACACGACCATCCCGACCCGGAAGAGCCAGATCTTCACCACCGCGTCCGACAACCAGACCCAGGTGGAGATCCACGTCGTCCAGGGCGAGCGGCCTATGGCCGCCGACAACAAGACGCTGGGCCGGTTCATCCTGGACGGGATCCCACCGGCACCGCGCGGCGTGCCGAAGATCGAAGTCACGTTCGATATCGACGCCAACGGTATCCTGAACGTCTCGGCGCGCGATCTGGCCACCGGACGCGAGCAGAAGATCACCATCACGGCATCCAGCGGCCTGACCGAGGAAGAGATCCAGCGGATGATCCGTGAGGCCGAGGAGCACGCTGAAGAGGATCGCCGGCGGCGCGAGGCGATCGAGTTCCGCAACCAGGCGGAGGCGCTAGTCTACCAGGCAGAGAAGACGCTGAACGAGTACAGCGACCGTATCCCCTCGGATCTGAAGCTCAACCTGGAGAACAAGATCGCCGCGGTCAAGGAGATCCTGGAGCGCGATCCGGAGAACATGCAGCGGTTGCGCCCGGCCTACGACGAGCTTGCGCGAACGCTCTCGCAAGTCGGCGCTCGCATGTACGAGCAGGCCGGTGCGACCGGCGGGGCCGGCCCGGACGGCTCCGCGAGCGAGCGAGCGGGCGCGGGCGAAGAGGAAACCGTCGAGGGCGAGTACCGCGAGGTACAGTAACGTGGGCTCACCTGGCCTGGCAGGCCGAACGCTGGGGCGCCTCCGAGGCGCCCCAGCGCCGTTCTCGCCCCTGTTTGGCTACGGCGCGGTCAGCACGTCGAGGTTCGTGAGCGGGACGAGCTGCCGCGTGCCATCGTCGAATTCCACGCCGATAGCCCAGCGCGGCAGGCCATCGAGCCGCAGATCGAGCACCGGCTCGCCCCGGCAGACGCCGATCTGGCTGAGCCTGGCCGGGTCGGTGAGCCGGACGCGCACGCCGTCCTGCAGCGAGACAGCGACCGGCTCCCGCCCGCCGGCCGCGCTGGCCCGCGTGATCAGACAGGCCGGCCGGGTCTCCCCTCTGATGCTGGTGGGGAAGAGCAACGCTGCGTCGTGCCCTTCATGCTCCGCGAGGGCGTCGAACAGTGGCCGCGCCATCGGCCGGCGCCCGAACCCCTCCGTCATCAGGACACTGACCGGCGCCTCGGTGAAACCGCCCGACCAGGATCCATACAGGAGCCGCGTCGCCCACAGGTCGGTTTGCGCTTCAGCCGCACTGAGCCCGAGCAGCGCCTGGATCGACGTAGCGCTGAGGCTCCCGACGATCACGCCCGCCACGCCGAGCGAGGCCATCCGGCGAAGAGCCGCGCTGCTCACGGTAAGGCCGGCCACGACCACGGCGCCTCGACACCGCTCGTCGATCGCTTCCGGTGGCAACTCGCGATCCGGGCGGTCAGTGAGGACACGGAGCGGGCCGCTCACTTCCTTCCCGAGGAGCACCGCCCCGGCGATGCGATCCCCGCTCACTGCGATGGCGACACGGTGGCCATCCTCGACCTCGACGACCACCCCGTGTACCAGCGCGGTAGAGTCGATCATGGCGACGACCGGCATGATCGTGACCGTACCGGCCTGCGCGTCGACCTCCGCGAGCTGCCCGGTTACCGGCGCGGTTACCTGCACGGTACGTAGACCACGGCGAGCAGAGGCGATCGCCTCCCCAGCCGTGACCTGGCTCCCGAGCGGCCGCGTCAGGTGACGGCGGACTGTCCCTGGTGACAACCCCAACTCCCGGGCCACGTGTACCACCACCGGGCGGGGCATGCTCGACGGTGCGGAGAGCACGGGCGTTGCCGGGTCGACCTGGCTGCCGGTCGATACCCGTACCTCGCCGGGCAAGCGGGCACGCCGCTCGACGACCAGCGCGACATCCCGGCTGAGCACGGGTACGTACCTTACCACTCGCTTCGCCATCGCCGCTTCACCGTCCACTAGCGTACCTGCCAGCCCAGGTCGGCCAGCCATGAGGCCGCGCGCGCCAGCCGCAGCTCGGTGGCCTCCGGGAGCGGGAGTGGCCGACCGCGAGCGTCGATAAGCAGGCCAAGCCGGGCCCAGCTCAACCCCGATTCCTGGTCGAGTTCCACGCGCGCCCCCGGTTCTCCGGCACCGACCCGGAACCCTGGCTCGAGTTCGAGGCTGAGTTCGATCGAGCCGCTCTCTGGCAAGCGCAGGAGATGGACGCTCCCGTATGGCACGCTGAACCGCTGGCCCACCCCGTTGATTCGCAGATCGCCCCGTACGGCGAGCGCCCCCTCTGGGCCCGCACCGCTGACAACGACGCAGTGCGCTAGCGGAATCAGCGCATCCTGCTCCAGGACAGCGCTCGCGTAGCCGGCATGCACCGTCGCCAGCGCGCCGGCAGCCGCCAGAAGATCGACGTCGTCCAGCGCCAGCGTGACGAGACCCTCGGAAGGCAGCGGCTGCAGACCGTCGAGGAGCGAGAGCGCAGCCAGTGCCGGGGGCAACTCGCTGAACCGCGAGTTCGCGATGATGAGCTGGATATCGGCCGGCGGCTGCAGCCCGATGTCCTTGGCAGCGTCCAGGAGCACCTCGCGGAGCACTGCGCTCGCGATCAGCGCGTCGTCCGCCGTCTCGAGAGCGGCGAGCGGCCGCAGGGAACGGTTCAAGAGCCACTCGGTAAGCGATTCCAGAGGGCACTGCTTGGGAAGCCACCGGGCGATGCGTTCAGGGGCAAGACGAGTGAGTTCGGCTGCGCCTGGGCCGAGGTCACGCTCCGCAGAGAAGGACGTCACTGCCTGTTCGCCACGTGCCCAGACGAGGAGCGTCCCTTCGTCGATGTGGACGAACAGCGTGCTCTGCCCCGTGCGCCGGTGGGTAAACGCGACGCTCGACCCGATCGCTTCCACCAGGTCGACGAAGTGAAGGGAGCCGAGCTGGCGCGCAAGCAGCGATTGGCGTACGGTGTCCCGGTACCGATCGCGGAGTTCAGTGGTGAGCGCGAGGGTGACAGAGGCGACCTCGTGCGCCAGAGGGTCGACACCGACGAGTTCTATCTGCTCGCCGATGGCCTCGGCAGCCTGCTCCTGGTGCGTCTCCGGGCCGACAATCAAGCCGAGTTCGGGGCCATCGGCATCCTCAGCCACGCCCCTGACACCGTCGAGGACGGTCGCCCACTCATCGGCGGTACCGCCTTCATGCGCCAGCACGAGCACGCGCGGGGAGACCTCGCGCAGCCACTGCTCGACGGCGGCGGCCGACAGAGAGCCACCGGCCTGCGCTGTGACCCCGAGCTGGGTCAGCCGGGCCGGCGTGCTCCGGAGCGCCGCAGTGAGCACGTGGGAGAGGCTTCGATCGGATCCGATGGAGATCAGCGCCACGCGGAGAGGCGGCCGTGGAAGCCCGGTGAGGAGATAGAGATCTGCACCATCTCCCAGGGGCTGGCGAGGGCTCAGCAGCTTGCCCCCGTCCTCGAACGTCCGGCCGGTCGCCTCAGCCAGTTCCTCGAGCGCCGCCGCGATCCCTTCCAGCTCGAAGCTACCGCTCGACGGCTCCGGTATGGCAAGCGTGGAAGCGACGAGGCGCGGAGCCTGTTCGACTCGGTCGAAGAGCGTCGCGCGGCATCGTGTCCGGCCTGCGTGCACGACGACAGCGGCGTGGACGCCATGTGGCCGCTGCCTCGCCGCCACTCGAACGCCTTCTCCGGTGACGTCACGTACCACGCTCGTTGCCCCCTTATCGGCTCAAGACCAGCACGTAGACGACCAGCAGCGCGATCACGACGAGCACCAGCAGGAGCAGGACACGGCGCAGCCAGTTGGACGGCGCAGCCTGCGCAGCCTCTTCGGTCGATCCAGGTCGGGAGGGCTGCTCCGGAACGGCTGCTGCCGGCTTGGGCGCAACGTGAGCGAGCGCCGGAGCCAGATGCTCGAACGCCGACGCCGTTTCATGCTCCGTCTGGATGGTCTCCGGCGCGAACCACGCTCGGGCGACGGCCGGTGGCGGCAAGCTCGCCCGGCCCTCCTCTGCGGGCGTCGCGCGCGCTTCGGTCGCGGCCGGAATCTCGACGTCCAGCTCTCGTAACCACTCCGGCAGATCGCGCTCGTCGATGAGCTGGAGCAGATCCGAGTCTTCTGCCTGCGCGCTTCGCTCAGCGGATGAGGACGCTGGCTCCTCGTCCTTACCTCTGGATAGCTCGCCGCGCGTCGCCGCGAGCCAGGCGGGAGCAGACGCCTGGGGAGCCCCTGCTGGCGATACCGTCTCCTGCTCCTGCGCAAACTCGCGCAGCCAGTCCGGCAACGCTCGCGGATCGATCTCGAGGTCTCCCTCGATCGTGAAGGGCGCAACCCCCGTCGTCTCAGCCGGGTGCTCCGGAAGCCGCGCGCCACAGGCGTGACAGTATCGGTCTTCGCTGCCGACCGGCTCCCCGCAGGCTGGGCATCGCTGGTCTCCCGGCCGGCTCGGCGCGGCATAGCCGCAGATACTACAGGCGAGTTCGTCGGGCTCCTTGCGGGAACCGCACTGCGGACAGTACACGAGACTCCTCCCGATCCGGCCAGCTCGCTGCTGGGTGAGCCGGCGCCATGGCAGGTCGTATGGTCTACCTCGAACGACAGTTTAGCACCGGAGTGAGACACGCGCACCGGCCCGGAAGTCCTAGACGCGTGATGCCCCTCCCTATCGACCGCAGGCACCGCCAGCCTTCTCCAGAGTGCAAACGATGCCAACGCGGTCGTGACTGCACTCGCCTGACGCCCGAGCACGGGCCTGAGCAGAAAAGTCGCTCATTCGGGCTGGAGGCTCTCGCCACGAGGAGCGCTTACCCGCTGACCCGCGATCCGACTTCGAGGAACCGCCACGGCATCGTCGATGTGACAGGAAGCCCGCACATGCGGCTCAAACCGCCGTGCCCTGTGAGCGGGGCTTCTCCAGAACCCGGGGCTTTGAGTCTGAGACTCGGCCGCAGGAATCCAAACAAGTACGTGGTTCGTCCTTGCGCTCGGCCTACCGAGGCGATCCCCGCAGGTCGTCGGTGTCGATCCAGATCGTGACCGGGCCGTCGTTCACCAGCGCTACCTGCATATGAGCGCCGAAGCAGCCGGTCTCGACGTGCAGCCCGGCACTGCGCAGCTCCTCGGCGAACCGGTCGACGAGCGGGCTCGCGACCTCGGGCGGGGCAGCATCGATGAAGCTGGGCCGCCGGCCCTTGCGGACGTCGGCATAGAGTGTGAACTGCGAGACCACGAGCGCCGCCAGCCCAAGCTCCACCGCCGAGAGGTTCATCTTGCCAGCCTCGTCCTCGAAGATGCGGAGGTGCGCCACTTTCCGCGCCAGCAACGCCGCCGTCTCGGCATCGTCACCGTGCCGCACGCCGACGAGTACCAGGAGCCCCGGGCCGATCTTGCCGACCACCCGGCCGTCCACTGTCACCGACGCTTCGCTCACACGCTGCACGAGCGCCCGCACGTGCCATCCTCTCCCACCGTGGCACCGCGGCCCGGCATCGGCCGGGCTCTCACCTGCTCATCCGGCGTGCTCATCGGTGACGAGGGCAACGGCCAGAGCAGCGATCCCCTCGCCACGCCCGACGAAGCCCAGCCGCTCGTTGGTCGTCGCCTTCAGGCTCACGCGCTCGACCGGGAGGCCGAGCGCGCTCGCCGTCCGTGACCGCATCGCCTCGCGGAACCGCTCCAGCCGCGGCCACTCGGCGACCAGCGTGGCGTCGACGTTGACCACGCGCCAGCCCCTGGCAGCCAGGAGCTGGACGATCTCCTGCAATAAGAGGGTGCTGGGGGCATCACGCCAGCGCTCGTCGCTGGGTGGGAAGTGCTGGCCCAGGTCACCGAGGCCAGCGGCGCCCAACAGCGCGTCGCCGATGGCGTGCAGGAGCACATCGGCGTCGGAGTGCCCTTCCAGCCCGAGCTCGCCGGGAATTCCCACGCCGCCCAGCACGAGCCGGCGGCCGCGGACGAGGCGGTGAACGTCGTAGCCGATTCCGACGCGGATCATGCCCGCGCTCCTTGCCGCCGCTGGGCCAGCAAGGTGGCCGCGACAGCGAGATCGGTCTCAGTGGTCAATTTGAGGTTCTCAGGGCTGCCAGGAACGATGCGGACAGGGAAGCCGGCATGCTCGAGCAGCGTCGCGTCGTCGGTCGCTGGCGGGGCACCTGGCGGCCAGCGCCGGTAGGCGGCCTCGAGCCAGTCGCGCCGGAAGACCTGTGGAGTCTGAGCCATCACGAGGTTGCTCCGCTCGAGGGTCACGACCACGCGCCCGCTCGCGTCCACCTGCTTGACGGTGTCGGACACCGGAACCGCCGCGACCGCGGCACCCCACTCGGCTCCAGCCTCGATGCTGCGACGCAGGAGCTGCGGAGTGACCAGCGGGCGCGCGGCGTCGTGGATCACCACGAGGTCGACCTCGGGGCTCAGCCGCGCCACCCCGGCGCGCACCGACTCCTGCCTAGTGGCACCACCGAGGCAGACCCGGGTTCGAGCCGCCAGCGCGGTAGCCTCGATCAGGTCACCGACGGCGTCGCGGTTCGCCGGGCTGACGACCACGACGAGCTCGACGATCTCGGGGACGGCCGCGAAGGCGTCTAACACCCAGGCGAGCGCCGGCCGCCCCTCGAGGTGAACCAGCGTCTTGTCGCGGCCGTCCATGCGCTGGCTACGGCCGGCCGCAGGGATGACCGCACCGCACCTCATGCCGCTTGTCCAGATCGCCTGGCCTGGGCGAAGACCATCCGCCCGGTGCCGGTCTGCAGGGTTCGCGTGACCGTGACGTTGATCTCCTGTCCAAGGTAGGGCTGGCCGGCCTCGATGACGACCATCGTGCCGTCCTCCAGGTACCCGACACCCTGCCCCGGCTCGCGTCCCTCGCCGACGACTTTGATCTGGAACTCGTCGCCAGGATGCACCGGAGGGCGCAGCGCGCGCTCCAGCGTGTTCGGGTTCAGGACGGGGATGCCGGAGAGCGTCGCGATCTGCGCCAGGTTCTGGTCGCAGGTGAACAGCCGGGCACCCAGCTCCTGAGCGATCCGCAGCAGCTTTTGATCCACATCGTCTGTCCCCGGCGAGTCGATGTCGCTGACGACCAGATCGACGCGAGGATCCTGGCGAAGCTGGCGCAAGAGCTCGAGCCCGCGGCGGCCGCGCGCCTGCTTGGCCGGGTCGGACGCCTCAGCGAGGTGCTGGAGCTCGTGCAGCACCGGCTGCGGCACGACGAGCTGCCCTTCGAGGAAGCCTGAGCGGGTGATCTCCCGGACGCGGCCATCGATGATTGCGCTGGTATCCAGCACCGTCGGTGCGGTGGCTGCGGCGCTCTGCCCGCGCCGTAGCGCTGCGAAGAGTTCGTCTCGCTTGGCCAGCATCGCGATCGCTGAGCCCATCGTCAGGAGTATCGCCGTCACCGCGGGGATGATCTGCCCGGCCGGCCACGGCAGAAAGGAGAGCGGCCAGGCGAGCAGAGCGGAGAGAAGGCCGCCGATGAGCAGGCCGAGCGTCAGTGCCGCCAGGTCTTCCACGGTGAGCCGACGGATCTGGACGTGCAGCGTGTCGATGAGCCCGAAGACGGCGTAGGGGGTGACGAGGAAACCGAGCGCGCCCATCAAAGCCGCGACGAAGACCGGATAGACCTGGCCCGCTTGGCTCGTTGTCGCGAAGTAGAGGCCGATCTGCCAGCCGAGCAGCACGCCGAGCAGGAGGCCGCCATAGCGCAGCAGGCGACCGGCGGGTGAGTTCGCCCGCTCCGCCCGTGCCCGGCGGTCGAGTGCCGGGGCCTGTCGTTGGTGCTTGCCTCGTCGATCGATCGCGTGCCGTTCGACCGGGATCTCGCGTGAGCGCGTCACCGGGAACCTCTTCAGGAAGTACGGCGCGTGACGGCATCGGGCAGTGTAGCACGGCCGAGGGGCGCTGTTCAACGACCGGCCCGGCCTGCGGCACGACGGAGCCGCGCTACGGTCTCCATCGGCACGTCGACGCTTCCCAGCTCGCGCCCCTCGCGGAACCCCTCCCCGTGATAGTCGCTCCCGCCGGTGGGGATCAGCCGCTGCGCGTCGGCCAGCTCGGCCAGCGCCTGCCGCTGCTCTACCGTGTACTCTCCGTACCAGACTTCGAGCCCGACGAGCCCGGCCGCGATGAGGCGGGGGAGCAAGCCCTCCAGGCCGCTCACTGAGTAGGGATGAGCTAGTACCGCGGCTCCCCCAGCGCCCCTGACCACCTGGACGGCTTCGACCGGCGTCGGTCGGTCGTAGGGAATGTACGCTGGCCTGCCGCGCGCGAGGTAGCGAGCGAAGGCATCCTCGACCGAGGAGGTATAGCCGCGCTCAGTGAGCAATCGAGCAAGGTGAGCCCGGCTGATGGTTCCCCCACCGGCCAGCCCCAGCACGTCGTCGAACGTGATCCCGATGCCGAGCGCTCGTAACCGCGAGACCATGGCCCGCGCGCGTTCGAGCCGACGAGCCTGAAAGGCGAGCAGTGCTTCCTGGAGGGGCTGGGAGTGGTAGTCGATGAAGTACCCGAGGATATGGACTTCGCCCGCGTCCACCGCCGTGCTCAGCTCGATCCCGGGGACGACCTCGACTTCCATCCGCTGGCCGGCCTCGAGTGCCTCCTCGAGGCCTGCAGTGGTGTCGTGGTCGGTCACCCCCAGCACGGCGACGCCCCGCTGTGCAGCCAGGGCCACCAGCTCAGCGGGGCGTAACTGGCCATCCGACGCTGTTGTGTGGGTGTGCAGGTCGACGCCGGAGCGTCGACCTCTGGCAGCAGCGCGCATCGCGAGCGGTATATAAAAGAATGAGCCGGTACCCCGAGCAGGCGGGGTACCGGCTGCAGATAGGCTCAGCGCGGCTCGACGATCAGCCGCAGCGCCGTACGATCCTCATCACCGATGGTGACGTTGATGAAGGAGGGCAGGCAGACCGCGTCGATCCCGGTCTCGGCCAAGTAGTCGCGTGCGATCGCGACCGCCTTGACTGCTTGGTTCGCAGCGCCAGCGCCAATAGCCTGAACCTCAGCTCGGCCGCACTCGCGAACCACGCCCGCGATGGCGCCAGCGACGGCGCTCGGGCGTGAGCGAGCGGAGACCTTCAGCACTTCACTGCGGCGAGGGGGTGTTTGGCGTCCTTGAGCCGGCGCTTGAGTCGTCGGGGCATAGTTGTCCTCGTCCGGCGGGAAGCTTGCCTCCGGATCGATCTTGATGTCCCGCAGGTCGAGCTTGCTGAAGAAGCGATCCATCCTACCCCTCCACGTACGATCGATCCTGCCACGCAAAACGCACAAGCCTGTCTCTCAGCGCGAGCAGTGCGACTCACTCAGTCTCCCGGGGCCAACTCCTCTCCAGTACGATCGACCGATTCTGCCTGCGGCGGCACGTGTGCACCCGCACGCGACCCGCAGGCCGCTCACGGGATCGCCAGGCACGGCTCGTGCCTGGCGCCGCCTGGCGTGAACTGGTACCACAGAACGTACGAGCGCGTCAACAGGCAGAAAGGAAAACCGCTCGGCGGCGTGCTCTCGAGACTGACCGTGAGTGCTCGCGTCCTGCGCCAAACGAACGAGGGGCCGGGCATGTGCCCGGCCCCTCGTTACCGGTCTGGTACTCAGCGCGCGTACTCGACGGCTCGCGTCTCTCGGATAACGGTGACCTTGATCTGACCAGGATAGTCGAGACTCTCCTGAATCTTCTTGACCACATCGCGCGCCAGCCGGATGGCGCCCAGATCGTCGATCGCCTCAGGCTTGACCAGGATGCGCACCTCGCGACCAGCCTGGATGGCGTACGCCTTTTGCACTCCCTTGAACGAGGTGGCCACGCCTTCCAGCGCTTCGAGGCGCTTAATGTATGCCTCCAGCATCTCGCGGCGCGCCCCAGGCCGGGCGCCACTGATCGCATCGGCTGCCGCCACGATGAACGCCTCGACGGTTCTGGGTTCCTCCTCGCCGTGGTGTGCGGCGATGGCATGCACGATCTTGGCCGAGCGCCCGAGCCGACGAGCGATGTCAGCGCCGATCAGCGCATGCGGGCCCTCGACCTCGTGGTCGACGGCCTTACCGATGTCGTGCAGCAGACCGGCTGTCTTCGCGACGTTGACATCGGCACCGAGCTCAGCGGCCAGCGCACCGGCGATCAAGGAGACCTCGATCGAGTGCTGAAGGACGTTTTGCCCGTAACTGGTGCGGAAGCGCAGACGCCCCAGCAGCTTGATCAGGTCGGGGTGCAGCCCCTGGACGTTCGCCTCCAGCGCCGCACGCTCCCCCTCTTCGATGATGATCTGCTCGACTTCTTGGCGCGTCTTCTCAACCACCTCCTCGATCCGGGCCGGATGGATTCGTCCGTCCTGGATCAGCCGGAGCAGGGCTCGGCGGGCGATCTCCCGGCGTACCGGATCGAACGAGGAGACAGTGACCGCTTCCGGTGTATCGTCGACGATGAGGTCGACCCCGGTCGCCTGCTCCAGGGCACGGATGTTCCGGCCCTCTCGACCGATGATCCGACCCTTCATATCGTCGCTCGGCAGCGGGACGACCGAGACGGTGTTCTCGGCAACGTACTCAGAGGCGATGCGCTGGATCGTGGTCGCCAGGATCATCTGCGCGCGCTGGCGGGCCTCTTCGCGGGCCTGCAGTTCCATCTCGCGCACCTGGCGGTTGATCACCTCGCGCGCTTCCTCCAGGGCCTGCTGGATCACGAGGTTGCGCGCTTCTTCCATCGACAGCGCGGCGACACGCTGGAGCTCGAGCTGGCGCTCTTCCACCAGCTTATTGAGCTGCTCGAGCTGATCTTCGATCTCCTTTTCGCGCGCCTGGATCTTGCGCTCGCGCCGCTCGAGCGCCTCGATCCGCCGGTCGAGCTGCTCCTCCTTATTTTGGAGGCGGCGCTCGATCCGCTCGACTTCACGGCGGCGCTGCTGGTATTCCTGCTCGAGTTCGTCACGGAGCTTGATCGCTGCGTCCTTCGCCTCGAGCAGGATCTCCCGCTGGCGCGCCTCGGCGTCCTCGATCAGACGTCTCACTTCGTCGGCAGTCGCGCGGAGCCGTGACCGAGCCGCGCGTTGCAAGTACAGGTAGGTAGCCGCACCTGCCCCGACCGCGGCGACGACCGCAGTCGAGACAAGAAGAACGAGGGTTTCCATAGCCTTGTCACTCCTCGGACACGTCGGTTGGTAAGGTCCAGACGAGCCGCCACCGCCTGGACTGTGGCGGCCCATTGGCGATAAGAAGGAGCCGTGGCCCCTCTAAGGATACCGGCTGCGCTTCACCAGGGTCAACGCGAATCTTTGCCCCAAAACCAGCGGATCCGCCGCGGCACGCGAAGACGGGCTGCAGGGAGCGGCTCTGCCAGGTGGGTCAAGATCGACGCTGGGGGGTGTGGTATATCTCCTGCAGAGAACGTTGCTCGACCCCAGGCGACGGATCCCACTCGAGGAGGAGGTAGGAGTCATGTTCGCGCACTCGCTCATGTCTGGTACCGTCGCGACAGCACTGGGCTCCAGGATGGGTCGTCGTCGTTTTCTCCAGTTGAGCGCGCTGGGTGGCGGGCTGCTGGCCACCGGTAGCCTGCTGGCCGGCTGCCGCGGCGGTGCCGAGGCTACTCCCACGACCGCACCGGCCGGCGAGCAGCCGATGCCCACTGCCGCACCGGCCGGCCAGGCGACTCCGACGGCCGCGCCGGCAGCCGGCGGCACGTTCGTCATCGCTCGGCTGACCGATACCATCACGCTCGACCCGTCTCGACAGTACGAGCTGACCTCACCGATCGTCGTCGGCGCCTGTTACGAGCGGCTGGTCACTATCCAGCCCCCGGATATCAAGACGATCGTTCCCCAGCTCGCGCGCGAGTGGGAGATCAGCGACGACGTCACGACCTACTCCTTCACGCTCCGCGACGACGTGACCTTCGCCTCCGGCAACCCGCTAACCGCCGCTGACGTGATCTTCAGCTTCAACCGGCTGCGCGAGCTGAAGGACAACCCGTCCTGGCTGGCAGAGGTGATCGCCAAGATGGAGGCACCGGACGACCACACCGTGGTGGTGACGCTCACCGAGCCGAACGCCGCCTTCCTGGCGATGCTGGTGTCCCCCAACTTCTCGGCGCTCGACAGCCAGGTGGTCAAGGAGCATGGCGGCACCGACCAGCCGGGCGCCGACCAGTCCGACAAGGCGACCGAGTGGCTGAACCAGAACTCGGCCGGCAGCGGGCCCTTCATCCTCAAGAGCTGGGTGCCGGAGACGGAGATCGTGATGGAGCGCAACCCCAACTACTGGGGCCAGCCCCCCGCGCTGGATCGCGTGATCATCCGTCATGTCGCCGACCCGACGACCCAGCGGCAGCTCCTGGAAAGCGGCGACGTCGACGCCGCGCACAACCTCGACGCCGACATCATCGCCGAGCTAGAGAAGGCCGGCACCGTCAACATCGTCCGGGGAGACACGCTCGATACCGAGTATTTCGCCATGCACACCAGCCAGGAGGTGGGCAAGGAGCTGGCCGACAAGCGCGTGCGGCAGGCGCTGGCCTACGCGATCGACTACGACGGCATCATCGAGCAGATCTTGCGTGGCGCGGCAGTGCGCCCACCGTCGGTGATCCCCGCCGGTCTCGTCGGCGTGGCTGAGGCAGAGCCGTACAAGTACGTGCGGGACGTCGAGAAGGCGAAGGCGCTGCTCGCCGAGGCAGGGTTGGCCGATGGCTTCGACCTCACCTTGACCTACAGCAGCGGTGGCACCGAGGTCGGCGGCGTCTCCTCCGAGGTGCTGGCGAGCAAGATCGCCGATGACCTGAGCCAGATCGGGGTACGCGTCACGCTCGACCCGCGGGCGCCCGACGTGCGCCTGGCCGACTACCGGGCCGGCAAGCTCCAGTGCACCATCTCTGGCTGGACGCCCGACTTCCTCGATTCTCACGGCTGGGCCATCCCCTTCGGCGTGCCGGGCGAGGCCGCGGCTCGCCGGGTGGCCTACGAGAACCAGCAGGTGGCCCAGCTCTTCCAGCAGGCCGTGCGCGTGGCCGACCCGAAGGAGCGCGCCCGGCTGTACGCCGAGGGCCAGCGGCTCCTCAACGAGGACGCGCCCTTCCTCTGCCTCTACCAGCCGAAGGCCCAGGTAGCGGTGGCGAAGTCCGTCGAAGGGTATGTGTTCGATCCAGTCATCCAGGTCAGCGTGGCGCAGGTTCGCAAGACCTCATGACGTCGCACGACCGGGGGCGAGGAAGGACTCGCCCCCGGTGGCCGCGTCACCGCGCCAGACCGGGAGCGTATCGATGCTTCTGAGGTTCATCGCCAAGCGCATCCTGCTCTCGATCCCCCTGCTGATCGGCATCACGCTGGTCACGTTCGTCGTGTCGCACCTCGTGCCGGCCGATCCACTGACCGCCGTGCTTCCCGAGCGGGCCTGGAACAACCCTGAGACGGTGCGGATGTACCGGGAGCGCTGGGGGCTCGACCGGCCGTTGCACGAGCAGTACCTGATCTACCTTCGCAACCTCGTCCGTGGCGACCTCGGCGAGTCGTACACCACGCGCCGGCCGGTCGGAACCGATCTCCGGCTCTTCTTCCCGGCTACCATCGAGCTCGCGACCGCCGCGATGCTCTACGCGGTGACGGTCGGGATCGCTTTGGGCGTCGTCTCGGCGGTCTGGAGCAACCGGCTGGCTGATCACCTCGCGCGGCTGATCGCGCTGGTCGGCGTCTCGCTGCCGGTCTTCTGGCTCGGGTTACTGGCCCTGCAACTCTTCTACGCCAAGTTGGGCCTGCTGCCCGGGCCGGGGCGGATCGACACCCGGCTCGTCGCCCCGCCGACGCGCACCGGCTTCTACACTATCGACAGCCTCCTGGCCGGCCAGACCGACGTCTTCCTCAACACGCTCTACCACCTGATCTTGCCTGGCATGGTTCTCGGCAGCTACGCCATGGGCATCATCGCCCGCATGACGCGCTCCTCGCTGCTCGAGGTCTTGAGTCTCGACTACATCCGCACGGCCCGGGCCAAGGGGCTCGCCGAGCGGCGCGTCGTCGTCGGCCATGCGCTCCGCAACGCACTGATCCCCACCGTGACCGTCGTCGGGCTCACCTTCGGGAGCTTGCTCGCCGGTGCCGTGCTGACCGAGACGATTTTCTCCTGGCCCGGCATCGGCCGCTATGCGGTCGACGCCGCCACCAAGCTCGACCTGCCGGCGATCCTGGGCGTGACGCTGCTGATCGCTGTGGTCTACGTGGTCGTCAACCTGATCACCGATATCCTCTACGGCGTCCTCGACCCACGGATCCGCGTCGGCTGAGAGGGAAGGTAGACCGTGAGGGTCGGCCGATGACTGTGACGACTGCCGGGGCCTCGACGACACCGCTGGCCGCCCGCCGCCCGTTCTGGGAGTCACCGCTGGGGCAAACCGTGCGGGAGCTGGCCCGCAACCGGGCGGCCATGGCCGGCCTCGGGATCCTGGTCTTCTGGATCCTCGTCGCCCTCACGGTGTCCTTCATCATACCTTTCGATCCGCTCAAGACCGACGTCGCCAACCGGCTGTCGCCGCCGAGCGCGAGCCACTGGTTCGGCACCGACGACCTGGGACGCGACGTGTTCAAGCGCGTGCTCTTCGGCTCGCGCTACTCGATCCCGGCCGGCTTCCTGACCGTGCTGGCGGCGCTGCTGATCGGCGCCGTCGCTGGTGCCGTGGCCGGCTACCTCGGTGGCTGGATCGATAACCTGCTGATGCGGATCGCCGACATGGTGCTGGCGTTCCCGTCGATCGTTTTGGCGATGGCGATCGCTGCGGCGCTGGGGCCGGGGCTGAAGAACGCGCTGATCGCGATCGTGGTCGTGCTCTGGCCGGAGTACGCCCGGCTGATGCGCGGGCAGGTGCTGGCGGTGAAGGCGAACGAGTACGTGACCGCCGCGGAAGCGCTGGGCGCCGGGCGGGCCAGGCTGCTGCTCCGGCACATCCTGCCCAACACCCAGGCCCCTCTCGTGGTCAAGGCGACCCTGGACGTGGGCGCCGCCATCGTGCTGACCGCGGGACTGTCTTTCATCGGGCTCGGAGCCGTTCCGCCGGATCCCGAGTGGGGCGCGATGATCCGCGAAGGTCAGCGTCGCTTCAGCCAGTGGTGGATGGCCACCTTCCCCGGGCTGGCGATCTTCAGCGTGGTCATGGCGCTCAACTTCCTGGGCGACGGCCTGCGCGACGCGCTCGATCCCCGCCGCCGTGGCCGCTGGGGCTGAACGCGTCGCCGTAGTACGCTCACTTCCGGTCACGTCTCGACCGGTGCGCGACGGAGACGGCTGACCGGCGTCGACGCACGTGTTCGCCTCGCGCCCGCTGCTCCTCGACCATCCCGGGCCGATCGCTGCACGGGCAGCACCATGAAGGGATCCCTCGATGACAGCCAGCGACTCGCCTCGAACCCGGCACATCAAAGAGTTGCTCCGCGAGCTGCACCGGCACGGCGTGCGCGATCAGCGGGTGCTCCTGGCGATCGCCAAGGTGCCGCGGGAGCGGTTCGTGCCGCCGGAGCTGCGCGAGCGGGCGTGGGAGAACCGGCCGCTACCCATCGGGGCCGGGCAGACGATCTCACAGCCGTTGATCGTGGGGTTGATGACGCAGGCACTCCAGCTCGACGGAGACGAGCGCGTGCTCGAGATCGGCACCGGCTCCGGCTACCAAGCGGCTATCCTGGCCGAGCTGGCAGCGTCGGTGACCAGCATCGAGCGTGACCCTACCCTGGCCCACAGCGCCGCCGAGCGGCTCCGGCGGTTGGGTTACCGGAACGTGGAGGTGCACGTCGGCGACGGGTCGAAGGGCTGGCCGGCGGGAGCGCCGTACGACCGGATCATCGTGACCGCCGCCGCGACCCGGGTTCCGCCGGCCCTGCTGGAGCAGCTCAGCCCCGCCGAGGGAGCGCGACTCGTCATCCCGATCGGCGACAGCGAGCACCAGCAGCTCTACCTGTTCGAGCGGCGCGGTGGCCGGCTCCGGCGGACTGACCTGGGGGCGGTGCGCTTCGTCCCGCTCGTGGAGGGTGAAGCCAGCCCCGGCGACGGCAAGGAGGGCGACGCTCCGGGTTCACCGCCCGCGCCCTGAGCCGCTACCATAGCGTGCGCGGCGAGCGAGGGGGAAGGGAGCAGCGCGATGGCGTGGATACCACGGTTCGACCGGATCCTGCTGAACGCCAGGGTCTACACGCTCGACGCCGCCGGTCGGGTCGCCGAGGCGGTGGCGATCCGCGACGGCCGTATCGCTGCGGTCGGTCGCACGAGCGAGCTGCGGGAATGGGCCGAGGCGGGCACACCGGTCGAAGACCTCGGCGGCGCGGTCGTGCTCCCTGGCCTGATCGATGCGCACAACCACCTGCTCTCTACCAGCCTGGTGCTGCACGAAGTCCAGCTCTACGACTGCCGGTCGATCCAGGAGATCGTCGACCGGGTGCGGGAGCGGGCCGCGCAGACGCCACCCGGCCAGTGGATCGTGGGCCGGGGTTGGGACGAGGCCTTGCTCCTCGAGCGGCGCCACCCGACGCGCTGGGAGCTCGACCGTGCCGCTCCCGACCACCCGGTGGTCGTGCACCGGGTTTGGAACAAACTGGTGGCCAACAGCGCGGCCCTGGCAGCGGCCGGCGTCACCCGGGCGACGCCCGATCCACCGGCCGGCGCGCGCTACGCTGGTGGCTTCGAGCGCGACCCCGAGACCGGCGAGCCGACCGGGCTCTTCTGGGATCGCGCCAAGCGACTGGTGCTCGACGCCATACCGGAGCCGTCCGAGGCCCAGCTCGCCGACGCGCTGCGGCACGGCTGCCGGGCCTACAACGCCGTCGGCCTGGTCGGCGTCGCCGAGCCGGGGCTGGCCGAGCGGGAGATCCGCGCCTACCAGCGCTTGCGGGACGATGGCCTGCTGACCGTCCGCGCCGACCTCCTGCTGGGTGCCTGGGGCTACGCGCCGGCCGAGCGCGAGCCGGAGCTGAGGCGCTGGATCGCCGGGATACCGGTCTACGGCGGCTTCGGCGACGACCTTCTACGGCTGGCGGGCGTCAAGTTCCTGCTCGACGGCGGCGTCGGCGACCGGACGGCCCGCTTCGACGAGCCGTATCTCGACGAGCCGGAGAACTTCGGCCAGTGGGTCGTCGATCCGGAGGAGTACCCGTCGCTGGTGCGCTGGGTGCACGAGCTCGGGTGGTCGATCGACACCCATACCTGCGGGACGGCGGCGCAGGATCTGGCCGTCAGGGCATACGCCGCCGCGCAGTCAGCGGCGCCGAACCCCCGGCTTCGGCACCGCGTGCACCACGCCTACTTCCCGAGCCAGCAGGCCGTGCGGCTGATGGCCGCGCACCGCATCCCAGCCCTGGTCAGCACTCCCTTCCTGCTCCACCTCGGCGACAGCTTCATCGCCAGCCTGGGGCTGGAGCGAGCGGCGCGCGCCATGCCGATGGCGACTTACCTGGCGGCCGGCGTCCCGCTCGCTAGCACCTCCGACTCGCCGATCGCCGACTTCAACCCCTTCGTCGGCATGGCCGCGGCGGTGAGCCGGAGAACCGTGCTGGGGCGCGAGCTCGACCCGGGTGAGCGGATCAGCCCGGAAGCGGCGCTGCGCAGCTACACGCTCGGCGGCGCCGTGGCGCTCGGGCACGAGGCGACCCGCGGCTCCATCGAACCAGGCAAGCTCGCCGACCTGGTCGTGGTCGACCGCGACCCGCTGGCGGTCGACGAGGCGGCGTTGAAGGAGACGCGCGTCCTCCGTACCATGCTCGGCGGGGCCTGGGTCTACGAGGCGAGTTGAGGGCGGGGCAGGTGCCGGAAGCTGGCAGCCCCCGCCGTCGATGCGAGGAGTGGCGGCGATGCGCAGGATGGGGAAACTGCTCCGCTGGGCGGCGTTGCTCCTGGTCGGGGCCGCGCTCTACGATCAGCTCCGCCGACCAGCCGCGGAACGCACCTGGCAGGGGCGGATCGGCTTCGTGCCGTACGACTTTCGCCCGCCGACGGTCGAGCGCCTGAAGGAGCGGCTCTGGAACCCGGACGACCCGCGGATCTTCACGCCGCACGTCTGGGGCGTCGGCTGGGCGGTCAACGTCTACCAGCTCTGGCGCTCCCTGTCCCCGCTGGCCGAGCGCCTGCGGGCCCGGCTCGGCGAGCGCCCCGCGTGAGCCTGGCTCGACCGCCAGGCGATCTCAGTGCCGGCGCAACCCGGTCAGGAGCTGCCAGCAGCCGACGCCGGACAACAGCAGGCCGATCCCGCCCAGCACCTCGCTGATGCCGAAGAGATCGGCCAGAGCGCCCGAGAAAAAGACGGGGACGAAGGCGACCGTGTTGGAGACGGTGAAGAAGGCGGCATAGACACGGCCCCGGACGTGCTCGGGGGAGTCGGCCTGCAAGAGCGACTGGCTCGGCGCCAGCACCATCCCGTTGACGATGCCCAGCAGCCCGGCCAGCCCGGCCGCCAGCCAGACCGTGGCCGAGCTCGCGTCGCCGGGGGTGTCCTGCGCCTGCCAGCCTGCGAGGGCGAGGCAGAGGAGCAACGCCCCGCCGAGCGCAAGCCCGCTGTCGATCGTCCGCACGCTGCCGAGCCGGCCGGCGATGTGCGGCACCAGGAGCGTGCCCAGCGCCACGCCGATGCCGGCCGGAACCACCAGGTACGCGATATCCTCGGCCGGCAGCCCCAGCACCACGGTCACGTAGCCCGGGCCCAGCACCGCCACCATCAAGTAGGTCGCGGTCGCGATCGTCAGGTACGCGATCGCTTTGGCCAGGTGCGATGACGTCCGGATGATGTGGACGCCTTCACGGATCTCACCGAGCACCTGTCCGAGTAGGTGCCGGGCATCGGGGAGGACGCGGGCCGGGGGGCAGCTCGGCGGCAGCGCCAGACTGACCGCCGCACAGAGGACGAAGACCGCGATGATGCCGGTCAGGACAGCGTGGAGGCCGACGAGCTTGACCAGGAGCGGCCCGACCGCGGCGAACCCGACGATCTGCGAAGCGGTGAACGTGAGGTTGAAGAAGGCGTTCGCCTGGATGATCTGCCGGCGCGGCGCCACGTCCGGCAGCGCAGACGCCAGCGCCGGGCCGAAGAACTGGCCGACGGTACCGGACAGCGCGGTAAGCCCATAGAGCACTGCGAGGGCGAGGTAGGCTGACCAGCGTGCCTCGATGAGCAAGAGCCCCACCACTGCCAGGCCGCGCAGGGCGTTGGTCAGCACCAGGATCGTCCGCCGGTTGAACCGGTCGGCGACGACGCCGGCCAGCGGGCTGACGAGCACAGCGGGGAGCGTGAAGCTCAGCACCGCCAGCCCGATGGCGGTGTTCACCTGCCCGATCCCGTGCCGCTCGACGATGCCCCGTACCAGGATCAGCAGCGAGAAGTTCACCATGTTCTGGCCGGTCTGCGAGAGCGTCTGCACCAGCCAGAGCAGGAGAAAGGGCCGGTGGCGGAGCAGGTCGAGCGGGTTGCCTGGCGGGCCTTCGAGTTCCCGCCGCTGCTCGACGGCCTGCATCTCAGTCTGCGGAGGCATCGGTCGAAGGCGCTGGCGCAGCGGAAGGCCCATGCCGGCCGACCACCGCCTTCAACCGCTTGCGGAAGACCGGGCGCGGGATCAGGACGCGACGGCCGCAGCCGAGGCACCGCAGGCCGATATCCGCCCCGATGCGGACGACGACCCAGTCGGTGGAACCGCACGGGTGAGGCTTGCGCAGGCGTACCACGTCGTCGACACGCACCTCGTCGCTCATCGCCGCCCCCGGCAACGGACTCGCCCATAGCCCGTGGAGTATAGCATCCCGGCCCCACCGGCCGAGACGAGTCGAGGGCGGCGACGCCTAGCCCCCGACTGGGGCCTCGCGCGCGACCGGCCCCAGGGTCACCGCTCCCTGCTCGGCGAGCCGCTCGATCTCCTCGTCGGCATAGCCCAGCTCGCGCAGCACCTCAGCCGTGTGCTGCGCCAGCAGCGGCGGCGGCCGGCGGATCACCGGCGGCGTGAGCGAGAGATCGACCGCCGGGCCGATCAGCGGGATGTCTCCGGCCCGGTCGTGGCGCACCGTCCGCACGATGCCCAGGTGCTTGACCTGCTCGCTCTCCAGGGCCTGCCCGATCGTCCAGATCGGCCCGCAGGCCACGCCCGCCTGGCTCAGCCGCTCCACCCACTCGGTCACCGTCCCGGCCGAGAGCGCCTCGTTCAGCAGCGCGTTGAGGATCGGCCGGTTCGCCACCCGATCGGCATTGGTCGCGAAGCGTGGGTCATCGACCCACTCGGGGTGGCCGACGACGTCGGCCAGCCGCCGCCACATCTGCTCGCTGGCGATGGCGATGTTGAGCATGCCGTCCCGGGCGGTGAAGGCGCCGTAGGGGGCGGCCACCGGGTGGTCGTTTCCTTCCGGCTGTGGGTCGCCACCGCCGGCCAGGTAGCGCCCGGTCTGGTAGGTCAGGATGCCGATGATCGCCCCTAGCAGCGAGGTGTCGACCCGCTGGCCGAGCCCGGTGCGCTGGCGCTCGACCACGGCGGCGAGGACGCCGTAGGTGGCGAACAGCGCGGCCAGGATATCGCCGATGGCGACGCCGACGCGCAGCGGCCCGCTCTCCCGGGTGCCGGTGACGCTCATCAGGCCCGACATCCCCTGCGCCACCTGGTCGTAGGCCGGCAGGCCGGCGAAGGGGCCGGTGGGGCCGTAGCCGGTCACCTGGCAGAAGATGAGGCCGGGGTTCACCTCGCGCAGCGAGGCCTCGCCCAGGCCGAGCCGATCCATCACGCCGGGCCGGAAGTTGGTGACGACGATGTCGGCCTGCTCGGCCAGCCGGCGGACGATCCGCGCCCCTTCGGGCGTCTTCAGGTCGATCACCGCGCTGCGCTTGTTGCGGTTGACCGAGAGGAAGTAGGGGCTCTCGCCAGCGACGAAGGGCGGGCCGTAGCCGCGGGCCGGGTCGCCGCCCGGCGGCTCGATTTTGACGACGTCGGCACCGAGGTCACCGAGGAGCATGGCGCAGAGCGGGCTGGAGACCGCCTGCCCGAACTCGAGCACCCGGTAGCCTTCCAGTGGCTGCGGCAGGGCGCGCGCGTCCTCCATGCGGTGTCTCTCCTCCACTGCACAGGTTCGCCAGTCTCGAATGCGCGGCCATCATACCAGCCGGTCGGCGCGGCCGACACCGCCCTCACCCCGGCTGCGCCACCCCTCTCCTCCCTCCCCCCGCCCTTCGGGCACCCCTCTCCCGCTCGCCGCGGGAGAGGGGGTTGGGGGTGAGGGGGAGACCCTGCCGCCCTCACCCCGCCCTTCGGGCACCCCTCTCCCGCGCGTGCGGGCGCGGGGGTTGGGGGGGAGGGTAGCCCCCCTCTCCCGCCCGCTGCGGGGGCGGGG
>JADBJL010000023.1 GCA_014874455.1 Thermomicrobiaceae bacterium | reverse complement strand
GGGGTCGTCGAGGTGGCCGTCGGCGTGGCCGTCGGGGTGGCCGTGGGCGTGGCCGTCGGGGTGGCCGTGGGCGTCGCCGTCGGGGTCGTCGGGGTGGCCGTGGGCGTCGCCGTCGGCGTGGCCGTCGGGATCGGCGTCTCAGTCGGCTCCGGCGTACCCTCCGGCGTCGTCGTCACCGTCGGGGTCTCTGTCGGCGTCTCCGTCGGGGTCGCCGTCTCCGTCGGGGTCTCAGTCGGCGTGGGAGTCGCGGTCGGCGTCGCCGTCGGGGTGGCCGTCGGCGTCGGAGTCAGATCCTCGTCGTAGCAGAACGTGATATGGCTGATCTCTTTGCCACCGATCGTCGAACCGCTCCCAGAGGTAGCCTCGTTGTAGTCATACCAACGAGAAGCGCCGACACCACTCTTTACGTAGACGGCGTCGATCGGTGTCACCGACGTCCAACTGAAGCTCTCCACCTCACCGTTATTGTCGGTGTCGTAGAGGGTAACCTGGACACCGGAACCAGACACGGTGTCTCCGTGCTCCCAGTTCTCGTTCTCGAACTTCACGAGGAAGAGCAGGCCACTTCGATGATCGGAGCACTCTGTACGTCCGCCGGCTTTAGCCGCGACTAACTGTGGCGAAGGCCCAACTGACGACGCCACACTCGCCCACAGCAGCACGGCGACCGTCACTGCGACAGTCCAGAACAAGAAGGGCCAGCCACCACGCCTGCGCTGTACATTCGATCGTGAACCACGCCCGCTCATCGCTTGTACCTTTCGTAAATGTCTCGCCTTGAGACACAGCTCTCATCCAGTCGAGACAACACCCCGCACAGCACCCCTTCGGACAGAAAACCGGCCGAGAACTCGCCGGCCGGTTGCGCCACTCGCTCCACGCGGGCCAGGCGCCCAGCTACAGCCCGCGCTTCAACGCTCTCGGTCACTCTTTGGTTCTGGTACCGATGCCGGTACCGGAGGGCTAGTCACCCTCTATGGCTAGTCTAGCCCGGAAATGCTAGGATGCGCTAGGTACTTCCGTACCTATGCGCCTACCGATGAATCCTCCTCAGCAGGCTCCGCTCGCACGCCCGGTGCAGGGAGTCGCCTGCGCGCCGAGCCGAGAGTGAGGGAGGCCCGCCGACCGATCGCCCGCTCCTCGCCGCAGGCTCCTGGCTCCTTCCCGAGCATGCTATCCTCACCCGAGAGGAACGCGATGACCCGACCGGCCGCACACGCTGCTACCGTCCACAGGCCGCGCTCGAGCGGCCTGCTCGTCGTCTGCGGGCTGGCCTTGCTCGCCTGGCTGGCTCTGCTGCCTCACTTGCTCACCCGCCTCGACCCGCTGACCGGCGACGAGCCCTTCTACGTGATGACCGCCATCAGCCTCCTTCAGGACGGCGACCTCGACGAGTCCAACAACTACGCCCAGCGCGACTACGAGCAGTTCTACCCGCCCGACCCGCTGCCGCCGGGCTGGCAGGGCTGGCCCAGCTTCCCGCGCGAGCTGCCGCCACACCCCGCCCACTCCCGCCTGCCCGGCCTCCACACCAAGCACGGCCTCGGGCTCACTCTACTGATCGCCCTCCCCTGGGCCGCGCTCGGCCGGCCCGGCGCCGTGCTGGTGCCGCTGGCCTGCGGCGTGCTGCTGGCCGGCCAGATGTTCCTCCTCGCCCGGGAAAGCGGCGCCCCGTCGATCATCGCTGGCGTGGTCGCGCTCGGGCTCGCCCTGGCGATGCCGGTCGGCCCCTACGCGCTCCTGCTGTTCCCCGAGGTGCCGGCGGCGCTCTGCCTCGTTTACGCCGTCCGGCGGCTGGCCGCGCCGGCCAACCGTCCCTGGCAGTGGCTGCTGGTCGGCGGCGCGATCGGCTTCCTGCCCTGGCTCCACCAGCGCTTCGTCTTCACCGCCGCCGTGCTCGGCGTCGTCGCGCTCGGTCGCTGGCTGCGCACGCGGCCGCGCTGGCCGGTTGCCCTGACGGTAGCGCCCGCGATGGCCGGCGGGCTGGCGCTGCTCGGCTACAACCTCTGGCTCTACGGGGTACCCTGGCAGCGCACCGAGGATCACGCCGGGTTCAACGGCCTGGCCGGCGCCCTCAACGGGGCGGCCGGGCTGCTCTTAGACGCCCAGTGGGGCCTCTGGGTCGCCGCTCCGGTCACGATCCTGGCGCTGGCAGCCCTACCCTGGTGGCTGGAGACCGCGCGGCGATCCTTCTGGATCGCCCTGGCGGCGGTCACGCCCTACCTGGCGCTGGTGGCCGCCTACAAGGTCTGGTGGGGCGAGTGGGGGCCACCCGCCCGGTATCTCGTGCCGGTCGTCCCGCTGGCAGCGGCTCCGCTCGGCGCCTGGCTCGCCCGCGCCCGCTGGCCCGGCTGGCTGGCGACCGCCCTGCTCTGGGGCTGGGGAGCGATGCTGACGGCCATCGGCTACCTCGACCCGCAGCGCTTCTACCACCACCCGGACGGCGTCAACAAGCTGGTCGGCGTCGTCTCCGGATGGCTTGGGGTCGACCTGGGCCGCTGGCTGGTGCCGTTCCAGCCGTACGCCGAGGCCCCGCTGGACGAGCGGCTGCTGGCGGCCCTGGTCGCCGCGGTCGCCCTGCTCCTGGCGCTGCTGCTGGTCGGCCCGCCCGAGCGCGTCGCCCGCAGACCGGGCCGGACGGCGCTGGAGACGCGGTAACGCGATTCGCCCGCACGGAAGGAGGAAACGTAATGGAGGGCATCTGGGTGCGCGCCGCCGAGGAGGGCGACCTCGAGGCGATCGCCGAGATCTTCCGCTGCCCCGGCGTGATCCACGGCACGTTGCAGCTCCCCTACCGCTCGATCGAGGAGTGGCGCGAGCGCCTGGCCCGCCGCTCGCCCGACCGGCACCCGCTGGTGGCCGAGTTGGACGGCCGGGTCGTGGGCATGCTCACGCTCCACCGGCAGCAGGCCGACCGGCGACGCCACGCCGGCTCGCTCGGCATGGCGGTGCACGACGACTACCAGGGTCGAGGTATCGGCACCGCCCTGATGGCGGCCGCGATCGAGCTGGCCGATCGCTGGCTGGGACTCCACCGGCTCGAGCTCGAGGTCTACACCGACAACCAGCGCGCGATCCGGCTCTACGAGCGATTCGGTTTCGTGATCGAGGGTACCCTGCGCGACTTCGCGCTGCGCGACGGCCGCTACGTGGACGCCCACGCGATGGCCCGCATCCGGCCGGATGTCTGACCTGACAGGAGACACTCCCTGCCCGGCCCCGGCGCACCACCTCGACAACCGGACGCGCTGCTCCAATCCGAGGAGGCTGGCTACCGTCACAGCACAGCAATGCCTCGACCTGACCAAGGGTAGGGGCGACCGGCCGGCTGCTCCTCCAGTCTGACAGGCCGGGTGCGGAGCGATGCCAGGCATGTAGCGACGAGACGAGGGGAGGATGCCGATGGACGAGACGCGCTCGATGCTTAGCATGCCGCGGGCCGGACGTCGTTCGATGCCCTGACCGTGACTGGCGCAGCAGGCAGCGGCTGCGCCGGAGATCGAGCTGGGCCTGGGAGTGATCGATACCGGCTAGTGGCGCCTGCGGTTCGCGTGGGAGTAGTCGAGTCTCTCCGCTGTCCGGCCGCGACCGGCTCGGCTCGAGGGGACAGCGGCACGGGTGATCACGCGCACTGGTGTCTCTCCGGTACAATCGGCTGCGGTGGCCGTCGCCACGGCGCAGGCGACGGCGGAGCGAGGCGCCTGACGAGGGAGGAGCGGAGATGCCGGAGTTCGGCCGGGGACGTCCTTTCCAGCCCAAGCAGAAGGCGAGCGCGCCGACGATGCCGGGGGCCTGGCTGGTCACGCTCCGCTCGGTGCCTCACCACTACTGGGACATCAAGGACGTGATCGAGTCCACCGGCGAGGCGCGGGTCTACTTCGGCGAGGCGCTGGCTTACCTCAAGGGGCAGGGGGTCTCGCTCTTCCGCGTCGAGGCGACCGGACTGGGATGGATCGATGCGCTGTACCGCTGGTGGCGCGAGGCCCAGCGCCGCGACGCTCTCCCCTTCGAGATCAAGGTCTACGTGCACAATACCGAAGAGATCGCCAGCTTCCGCCAGCATACTCCTGAGCAGGTCAAGGCGCTGATCGAGCAGCGGGCGCCCCGCTTCCAACTCCTGGCGAGCTGAGCGTGATGACGCTCGGGCAACTCCTCCAGCTCGTGCTGCTCGGCACGATCTGGGGCAGTTCGTACCTGATGATCAAGGTCGCCGTCGCTGGCATCCCGCCCCTCCCGCTCGTCGGCGGCCGGCTGATGCTCGGCGCCGCCACGCTACTCGCGGTGCTGGCCCTGCGAGGCATCCGGCTGCCGCGCCGCCCAGCCACGTGGGCCCACGTCGCGGTGATGGCGCTGGCTGGCAACATCGCCCCGTTCCTGCTGATCGCCTGGGGAGAGCAGCACATCGACTCCGGGCTGGCGGCCGTGCTCAACGCCACGACACCGTTCTTCGCCCTGCTGTTCGCCGTCCTCGCTTTCCGTGCCGAGCGGTTCAGCCGCGCCAAGCTGGCCGGGCTGCTGCTCGGCTTCGGCGGCGTGCTCGTGCTCACCGGCACCGACCTGGCAGCGCTGGCCAGCTCGTCGGCCCAGGGGCAACTCGCGATCCTGCTCTCGAGCGCCTGTTACGGCTTCGGCTTCGCCTACGCCCGTGCGCGCCTGCGCGGCGAGCCGCTGGCGCTCTCGGCCGGGCAGATCCTCCTCGCCAGCGCGCTCCTGGCCCCACCGGCCTTCCTGCTGAGCGACCTGGCGGCGCTCGAGCTCACGCTGCCCCGCCTGGCGGCCTGGGTCGGGCTGGGTGCAGTGAGCAGCGGGCTGGCCTACATCCTCTACTATCGCCTGATTGCCCAGGTAGGGGCGGTGAATGCCTCGCTCTCGACCTATCTCATGCCACCGGTCGGCGTGACGCTGGGCTGGCTCGTCCTCGGCGAGCCGGTCGGCTGGCGTACAGTCGTCGGTGTCATCGGCATCCTGGCCGGGCTAGCGGTAGTGCAGGGCAGGGTTCCGATCCCGCTGCGGCGGCCGCGACGGAGGCCGGTCGGCGTGGCGAAACTGTAGGCCGTACCAGTGGCACCTCAGGGGAGGGTCAGGATCTCCGGGCCGTTGTCGGTGATGGCCACCGTGTGCTCGAACTGGGCCGAGAGGCTGCCGTCGACGGTAACGATGGTCCAGTGGTCGTCGAGCAGGCGGGTATCCGGCTTGCCGGCCGCGATCATCGGCTCGATCGTGAGCACCATCCCGGGTCGCAGCAGTGGCCCCTGCCCCGGAGGTCCGTAGTGCGGGAGCATCGGCTCCTCGTGCAGGGCGCGGCCGATGCCGTGCCCGTACAGGTCGCGCACCACCGAGAAGCCGGCCGCCTCGACGTGTCGCTGGATCGCCGCGGAGATGTCGGTCAGCCGGTTGCCGGCCCGCGCCTGCTCGATGCCGATGTCCAGCGCCTCACGGCAGACCCGCAGCAGCCGCTCGGCTTCGGGGGAGACCCGCCCCACCGGGACGGTGACGGTGGCGTCGCCGTGGAAGCCGCGGTAGCGCGCCCCGATGTCGATCCCGATGATGTCGCCCTCGTGCAGCACCCGTGAGCCGGGGATGCCATGGACGACCTCGTCGTTGACCGCGACGCAGATCGTGGCCGGGAAGCCACGGTAGCCTTTGAACGAGGGGACAGCGCCGCGCCGGCGAATGTGGCGCTCGGCCAGGGCGTCCAGCTCGGCGGTCGTGATGCCGGGGCGAACAGCTTCCTGCAGAAGGAGGAGCGTCTCGGCGACGATCCTACCGGCCTCGCGCATCAGCCGGAGCTGCTCGGGTCGTTTGAGAAGGATCGGCACAGCGTTCCCTCGCCGGTGTTCGAGTTCGATCTCGCCCGCGCCGGAGGGTCAGGAGCGACCAGCGGCCAGGCCAACAGAGAAGTGTACCACGAGTCCGCGCTTGATCTGCGCAATCCGAACGGCAGCCGCGCTCGTATTGCTGTCGAGAGTCCGGGCGAGGATGCCAGTCGCCCGGACACGAGGAGTCGTATCGCTCAGGAAAGGAGAGCTGCATGCGACGGCTTGCTTTCGCGCTCGTGATCGCGCTGTTGGGGGCGGCAGCGGCAGCCCTGGCCGCAGCCGCGCAGGAGACCGTCACGGTTACCCTGTCGGAGCAGAGCGGCTCAGGCCAATCGGGGACAGCCACATTGACGGCGGTGGGCAACCAGACGCGGGTCACGATCCAGTTGAGCAACCCGCCGGCCGACACGCCCCAACCGGCGCACATCCACCCGGGCACCTGCGCGAACTTGAACCCGAAGCCACAGTATCCGCTCAACAACGTCGTCAACGGCACGTCGGAGACGGTGGTCGACGTCCCGCTGGCGAACTTGCTCACCGGGAACTTCGCGATCAACGTCCATAAGTCGGGGCAGGAAATCTCCGTCTACGTGGCCTGCGGCAATATCCCGGCGCGGGCCCAGGTGGCTCCGGCGACCGGGTACCCGCGCGCGGGCGCGGCCCAGCTCCCGCTGATCGGTGGGCTGGCTGCGCTCGCCCTCGTGGCCGTCGGCGCCGGGATCGCCCTGCGCCGCGTCCGCGCCTGAGCGCCGCGGCGGCCCTCGCCCCTCACTCGGAGGTCGGGACATGGCTCACACTCGGACGCTCGTGCTCATCGCCCTGATGCTTGCGCTGGCGCTGCCTGCGGCCGCCTGCGGCAGGCTGGGTGGCGGCTATGGCCCGAGGACTGGTAGCTCGACGATGGGTGGGACAACGCCTGCCGCAGCGGCCACACCGGGCAACCGCTCATACAGCTACGACCAGCCCTCCAGCGGGAGCTATGGAGCGACGGCGACCGCAACGCCGGCCCAGGCTCCGGCAGCGGGCGCGAGCCCGGCCGGCGGGCAACAGGTCGAAGTAGAGGTATTCAACTTCGGCTTCCGGCCTGCTGAGATCACGATTTCGCCGGGGACGACCGTCGTCTGGGTCAATACGAGCCCGACGACCCACACCGTCACCGACAAGGAGCGACGCTGGGATTCCGGCTTCATGCAGCAGGGGCAGCGCTACCAGATGACGTTCGAGACGCCTGGCGAGTACGCGTACTGGTGCCTGCTCCATCCGAATATGGAGGGGAAAGTCATCGTCCGCTAGCGGGGCAACCCTGTCGAGCCGGCTCGCGGCCGTCACCTCCCCGGTCAGGTATCCTTGAGCGCCGGGCGTGGTTCTGTCCACTGCCCGGCGCTCGACCGCGAGCGCTACCGAGGGAGAAAGCCGCGAGATGTACTGTCCATACTGCGGCACGCGTCAACCTCCTGGACGTCGGTGCGTGGCCTGTGGCGCCTCCTTCACTCACGTCCAGACCGGCCGACCCCAGAGACCACTATCGGCCGGCCGTCGCCCGCAGCCCGGCACGCGGTGGGAGCGCAGAGGCAGAGTCGGCGGTCGGGCGCTGGGCTGCTTGATGACCACCGTGTCGAGCGCGCTCATCCTGGTCGCGCTGGCGGCGTTTTTGAGCTCGCAAGCGGAGCGGCCGGCGACCGTGACGCCCGCGAGCTCGGGTTCGTCTGCTCCGCCACCGTCCCCTCAGTCCGAACCGGCCGAGGTGACTCCCGGCACCGCGGCTGGCCAGGTGGTGATCACCGAGGAGGAACTCAACCGGGAGATCGCCGAGAACTCGCAGTCCTTCGGCCCCACTCGCAGTGTGCGGGCGGAGATCGACCCGACTGGCATCACGCTGCGCTTCTCAGCGTACGGGCTGGGCGGAGCCTTCAGTGCCCGGCCGGTCGCGCACAACGGCACGATCGAGCTCGAGGACGCCCGCGTGGAGGGGCCGCTGGGGCTGTTTCTCGACGCTGACGAGCTACGCGCACGGCTCACGGAGGAACTCCAACGGCGCCTGGCTGCCGAGGGAGCCACCGTCGAGGCGGTCACCCTGGAGCAGGATCGTCTCGTCGTGACGGTCAGCGGGGCGTAGGTCTCACCCTGATCTGGGTCACCTCTGGTACCCCAGGCCAGCACGACACGAGTATGATAGGACGCCACAAGACGGTGGGGAGCACGGAGGCGGTATCGGATCCGTGGTCGAGGAGCGAGCGCGCACGCCGTCCGAGGTCGTCCGCGCCTCGATCGCCGCGCTGAACCGCGGCGACATCGAGGACGCGCTCCGCTACTGCGCTGACGATATCGTGGTCTGGGTGCCGAGCCCGCAGCTCGACGGGCAGGAAATCAAGGGGAAACAACAGCTCCGCGCCCTGCTCGAGGCGAGCGAGGCACAGTGGCCCGACATGTGGAGCGCCGTGAAGACGGTGGTGGTCGACGGCGAGCACGTTGCGGTAGAGCTGGTGGCGGTCGCCACCCACAACGGCCAGCGGGTCGCCCAGCCGATGGCTGCCTTCTACACCGTGCGCGAAGGGCTGATCGTGCGCCAGGCCTGCTACTTCGACCTGGCAGCACTCATCGAGTTCGTCCGGCAGACCGGCCCCTGAGCTCGCCCCGCTAGAACTCCTTGAGGCGATCCTCGAGCCTGGCCCAGCGCTCCTGCCGGGGATTGAGGACGCGCGATCCCTCGGCTTCGATGACCACCGTCTGCGCGTGACGCGCGCCAGTGCGCCCGGTGATGCTCAGGCCGGGACGAAGCACCAGTACCATGCCTTCGACTAACGGTGTTTGGTCGCTCGCGCGCAGCCACGGTGCTTCCCAGCGCGCCAGCCCGATCCCGTGCCCGGTGACTCCTTTAGCGGCCTTGGCCAGGCCGGCCCGCTCGATGACCCGGCGCGCTGCCCGGTCGACTGTCGCGGCCGTCGCACCGCTGACAGCCGATTCGAGCGCCGCGGCTTGTGCCTGCACCGCCGTCTCGACCCAGCTCACCACATCGCGCAACGGATCGCCGACGAAGAAGGTGCAGCCAGCCTGGGCATGATAGCCAGCGACGCAGGCCGTGAACTCGGCGACCACCACGTCGCCCCGGCTGAGCCGCCGGGTACTGGCCGGGGCCGACGGCAGCGCGGCGCGCGTCCCGCTCTGGATGACGCCGATCAACGCTGGCTCCACCAGCTCGAAGTACTCACCCAGCTCGTCGCGCATCAGCGTGGTCACCGAATGCACCACATCGGCCAGGATCTCGAGTTCGGTGCTCCCGCTCGCCAGCCGGGCGAATGTCCGCTCGAGCGCGATATCGGCGTACTCAGCCGCGCGTTCGATCAAGGCCAGCTCTGCCGGAGATTTCACGCGGCGCAGCTCGCCGGCCAGATCGTGGAGCACGGCGTCCTCGATCTCAGCCGCCACCGCCTGCCAGGCCGCAGCCGGAAGCGAATCGATCAGCAGCGGCCCGCCGGCCTCGCGGGCCATCCAGCGGAAGGGCTCGATATCGTCGATGGCGTCGTCGTAGTGGCGCACGTCTCGCACCCAGCTCTGCCCAGCCAGCTCCAGAGCGGACGCCGGCACCAGCAGCGCCACTTTGCCATCGGCCCAGATGCAGGCAGCCGTCGGCAGCGGCGACAGGGCGAGGCGCACGCCAGCCACATAGCGGACATTGGCCGGATCGAACAGGAGCACGGCCTGCCGGTTCAGCTCGCTCAGCCGGGCAGCGAGCGCGGACACGACCTGACGGTGAAAGGCTTCCCCCAGCACCACGGTGCCCTCCTCATCCCGGGTCGTCCCGCCGACTTGGCACCGTCCATCTTGCCCGGCCAGGAGCTGTTTGCCAAGGGAGGCCGATGCCGCTCACGCCGTGTCCGGGGGACAGGCCATGCCCGCTGGGAGCTGAGGGTCACCAGAAATTCATACAACGGTACCGCCGCTGGCCCTGGACAGGCCGAGCCGGTTGAGGCATACTAAGAACTGCTGGGAGAGCAGAAAGCCCTCCCGCCCTAACCGAGCACACCAGTCTCATCTCCTCCTCACGTGCGAGGCAGCCGAGTCGATCGGCTGCCTCGTGCGGTTCGGGCCATGGTGCTGGCCGACATCGCTCGCACCCGCTGGGTACAATCACGGTAGTTCACCGTCCATGTGCCCGCTCGACCGGCGAGCGTGGCCGTGGCTCAGCACATCGAGGATCGTGAATGACCACGAACGGGCAGAAGCGTCGAGATCGGGAACCGAACAACCAAAGACCGTCCAGCCTCCGTACCCTGCAGAGGCTTCTGAGCTCTCGGTACGGGCTGCTCTGGGTGCTCCTGGCTCTGGTCATCGCCTGGAACGTCTACGCGTTCTTGCGCCCGCGCGCCGAAGAACAGCCGACGATCCCGTATTCCACGTTCGTCGAAGCGGTGCAGCGAGGCCTGGTGAAAGCGGTAACGATTTCAGATCGCACCGTCCACGGAGAGTTCACCGAGCCGGTCAGGATCGCCGATGGGCAGCTCGTCCTCCCTGGTGAGTCACTCCCGCCGGGAGTGGACGAGAAAACAGTGACGACAGTCAGCCGGTTCCGCACAAACCTGGCCGAGAACACGCAACCCCAGGTCATCGAGCTGTTGCAGGCCAACGGAGTCCGCCGGATCGATATCCAGCCGAGCAGTGGATCGGCCCTCCCGAGCCTGCTCCTGGGCTTCCTGCCGTTCCTGCTCTTACTGGGACTGCTCATCCTGCTGGGCCGGAACCTCTCGCGCGGGCAGCAGAACGTCTTCAGCTTCGGTCGCTCGCGGGCCAGGGTCTACGACGTGGAGCGCCCGCGGGTCACCTTCGCCGACGTCGCTGGCGAGGAGGAGGCGAAGGCCGAGTTGACACAGGTGGTCGACTTCCTGCGCAACCCGGCGAAGTACCACCGGATCGGCGCCCGGCTGCCGCGCGGCGTCCTGCTCATCGGCCCGCCGGGCACCGGGAAGACGCTTCTCGCCCGTGCGGTAGCGGGTGAGGCTGGGGTGCCCTTCTTCAGCGTCAGCGCCTCGGAGTTCGTCGAGATGTTCGTCGGTGTCGGCGCCAGCCGGGTGCGCGATCTCTTCGAGCGGGCGAAGGCGCAGGCGCCGTCGATCATCTTCATCGACGAGCTCGACGCGGTCGGCCGGCAGCGCTTCGCCGGGCTCGGCGTCGGCAACGACGAGCGCGAGCAGACCCTCAACCAGCTCCTGGTCGAGATGGACGGCTTCGAGGCGCACCACGACGTCGTGGTAATCGCCGCGACCAACCGGCCCGATGTCCTCGACCCGGCCCTGCTCCGACCTGGCCGCTTCGACCGGCAGGTGACCGTCGGGCTGCCCGATCGGCGCGGGCGGGTCGCTATCCTGCGCATCCACGCGCGCGGCATCCCGGTCGCGCCGGACGTCGATTTCAACTCGCTGGCTGCTGCCACCCCTGGTTTCTCCGGAGCCGACCTGGCGAACCTGGTCAACGAGGCTGCGCTGGTCGCGGCGCGCCGTGGCAAGGAGGTCGTCGATCACAGCGACTTCGACGAGGCGCTCGACAAGATCCTGCTGGGCACGACGCGCTCGATGCTGATGAGCGAGGAGGAGCGGCGCGTGGTGGCGTATCACGAGGCCGGGCATGCGGTCGTCGCCTACTTCACGCCCGGCTCCGACCCGCTGCGCAAGATCAGCATCGTGCCGCGGGGCCGGTCGCTGGGCGTCACCGTCCAGACCCCGGAGGAGGATCGTTTCAACTACACCAAGAGCCAGCTTTTCGGACGGCTGGTGGTACTGCTGGGTGGGCGGGCCGCTGAGGAACTCGTCTTCCACGAGGTCTCGACCGGCGCGCAGAACGACTTGAAGGAAGCGACGCAGCTCGCCCGGCGGATGGTCGGGCTTTGGGGAATGAGCGAGGAGATCGGCCCGCTCTACCTCGGGCTGGGCGAGCAACATGTCTTCCTGGGCCGCGAGATCGTCCAGGATCACCAGATCGCCGAGACCACGCTCGACCGCGTCGATGCCGCTGTCCAGCGCCTCCTCCACAGCGCGAAAGAGCAGGCGCAGGCGATCCTGATCGAGCACCGGCGCGAACTCGACCGGCTGGCCGAGCTGCTGGTGGTCGAGGAGACGGTCGGGCCGGAGAAGATCCGGGAAGTGCTGGGCGAGCTGCCGGCACGCACCCCCACCGGTGCCGCGGCTGGAGCAGACGAGTAGCGCTGGAGGGAGCCTGTGGCGCAGGAACCGCTCGAGGCGAGGCGGCCCGAGGCGCGCACGGCGATGCCCAGCCTCAGCACGGCCCGGGGGTATAGCCCGTGGTTCGTCGTGATTACCGCCGTCTTTGTCACCGCACTCATCACGTCCAACATCGTGGCGGTAAAGATCGTCGACATCGGCGGGCTGGTCGTCCCGGCCGGCACGGTGACGGTCTTCCCCTTGAGCTACATCTTCGGCGACGTCCTGACCGAGGTCTACGGCTACCGCCGGGCGCGGGTGGTCATCTGGCTCGGGTTCGCCTGTAACCTGCTGGCGGTCATCGCTATCGCCGTCACCCAGCATCTGCCGCCGGCCGCCTTCTGGGACGGGCAGGCAGCCTACGAACGGATCCTGGGCTACACGCCACGCCTGCTGGCCGCCTCGTTCCTGGCCTACCTGGTCGGCGAGTTCGCCAACGCTGCTGTCCTCTCGCGGATGAAACTGCTGACCCGAGGCCGCTGGCTCTGGACGCGCACCATCGGCTCCACCCTGGTGGGGCAGGGGCTCGACTCGCTGGTCTTCGTGACCGTCGCCTTCATCGGCAGCGTCGCTGGCGGCGACCTCCTGCGCACCATCGTCACGGCCTGGCTGGTCAAGTCGGCCTACGAGGCGCTCGCCACCCCGCTGACCTATGCAGTCGTGAACGCTCTCAAGCGGGTCGAGGGGATCGACACCTACGACTACGGCGTCAGCCTCTCCCCCTTCCGGCTGGAGCAGTAGCGGCACGGCGCGCTGCGCGCGGCTGGCGTGACCGAAACGGCGCCTTGTTCGAGCGCGTGTCGACCAGCGCGCAACTGGCTGCCAACTGGTAAGATACGGCGACAATGCGCATGGCGAATACCTGGGGAAGGGGAGAAGCGACCGCCTATGGAGCTTTCGGCGCTCGTCGGCAAGCGATTGGCCCTGATCTTCCCTGGCCAGGGAAGCCAGCACGTAGGTATGGGCCAGCGGATCCACGAGGTCTCGTCCGCTGCGCGACGTATCTTCAGCCAGGCCGACGAGATCTTGCGCTTCCCGCTGTCGCAGCTCTGCTTCAAAGGCCCGGCCGACGAGCTGGCCGACACCCTCAACGCCCAGCCAGCGATCCTGACCGTCAGCCTGGCGTATCTCGAGGCCCTGCGCGAACGCCTGCGCGAGCTGGGGCAGACCATCCAGCCGAGCTTCGTGGCCGGGCACAGCCTGGGAGAGTTCACTGCGCTGGTGGCGGCCGGCGTGCTCAGCTTCGAGGACGCGCTGGCGCTGGTGCGTGAGCGTGGCCGGCTCATGAAGGAGAGCGGGCGGGAGCGGCCCGGCGGGATGGCGGCCGTCATCGGGCTGGATCGGGCAGCGCTCGAGCAGGTCTGCCGGGAGGCGAGCGAGCTGGGGCTGGTTGTGGTGGCGAACGACAACTGCCCGGGGCAGCTCGTGATCTCCGGCGAGGAGGCGGCACTGCGACGGGCGATGGAGCTGGCGCACGAGCGGGGCGCCCGGCGCGTCGTCCGCCTCGGCGTGACCATTGCCTCGCATTCGCCGCTGATGGAGCGGGTAGCGCATGCGCTGAGCGAGCTGCTGGGTCGCGTCCCGCTGCGCGAGCCGGAGATCCCGATCGTAGCCAACATCACCGGCAAGATCCTGTCGACGGTCGAGGAGATCCGGCACGAGCTGGCGCAGCAAGTCGTCTCACCGGTGCAGTGGACTGAAGCGGTGCGCGAGATGGCCAACCGCGGCACGACCACGTTTCTCGAAGTGGGGCCGGGACAGGTACTGACCGGGCTGGTGCGCAAGATCCGCCAGGACGTCGAGGCATACTCGGTGCAAGACTTCGGCTTCGAACCATAGCTTGAGCGACTCGCACAGTCGGCCTCGGCCGGCAACATGCGCTAGACTCACACGGGGTAGGAGGTTCGCGATAGTCGGCGCCCGGCTGACCGCTGGGTTCCGGCGGGAGGATGAGGAGTGCATCGCGTCGTCGTCACCGGGCTCGGCGTGATCACCCCGCTGGGTCTGGACACCGAAACATTCTGGTCACGGCTGTTGAGCGGAGAATCCGGCATCGACCGCATCGCCAGCTTCGACCCGAGCGACCTCGAGGTGCAGATTGCTGCTGAAGTGAAGGGGTTTGACCCCAAGGACTTCATGGACTTCAAAGCCGCTCGCCGCATGGATCGGTTCGCCCAGTTCGCCGTGGCAGCAGCCGGGCAGGCCATCCGGGACGCCGGGTTGACGATCACTCCGCAGAACGCCGAGCGGATCGGCGTCATGCTCAACACCGGCGGTGGCGGTATCCACAGCATGGTGCGCGAGGTACTGAACTTTTACCAGCGCGGGCCGAGCCGGGTGAGCCCGTTCTTCGTGCCGATGTTCGCGCCCAACATGGGCGCTTGCCAGGTCTCGATCGTCTACGGGATCACCGGGCCGATTATGGCCTCGGTGGCTGCCTGCGCCGCTGGTGCCCAGGCGTTCGTCGATGCGCTGCGCCTGCTCCGGCTCGGCGAGGTGGACGTCATGATCGCCGGTGGCACCGAGGCCGGGCTCGAGCCGGTCGCTGTGACCGCCTTCGCCAACATGGGCGCCCTCTCCCGGCGCAACCACGAGCCGCAGAAGGCCAGCCGGCCCTTCGACCGCGACCGGGACGGCTTCGTCTTCGGCGAGGGCTGCGCGGTGATGGTGCTGGAGACCGAGGAGCACGCGCGTCAGCGCGACGCTCGCGTCTACTGCGAACTGGCCGGTGGCGCGGTCACCGGCGACGCGTTCCACATCAGCGCTCCAGCGCCCAACGGGGCCGGGGCGGCCCGGGCGATGGAGCTGGCGCTCGCCGACGCGCGCCTGCGGCCGGAAGAGATCGACTACATCTGCGCGCACGGCACCTCGACCCCGCTGAACGACGTCTCGGAGACGGTGGCGATCAAGACGACCTTCGGCGAGCATGCCTACCGGGTCGCGATCAGCTCGCCCAAGAGCATGATCGGCCACCTCGTCGGGGCAGCCGGCGCGGTGTCCGGCGTCGTCTGCGTGCTGGCGATCCGCGACAACATCGTGCCGCCGACGATCAACCTGGAGAACCCGGATCCGGAATGCGACCTCGACTACGTGCCGAATGTGGCGCGCCGGATGCCGGTGAACGCGGCCATCGCCAACGCCTTCGGCTTCGGCGGCCAGAACGCCGTCGCCGTCTTCCGCCGCTACGAGGGGTAAGAGCTTAGCCCTGCCAGCCGCGCTCTGGGACCGCCAGTCTCGACCCGGGGCCGCCAGGCTCGTAGACATAATGGCACAGACTATTTCGCCGGCCGCGCCGCGCACCCGCATGAAGCGCGTCCATACCGGCAACCCCATCCGCCGCAGCTCGTCCACGTCCCGCACGGCCGCGTCCACCAGCAGCGCGGCCGCCCTGCGTGCCTCGGACTGGATGGCAGAGAGCTGGCCCACCAGCGCTACCGGCTCAGGGCCCGGCATCGTGGTCATAAGTACGGCGCTGGTGGTGGAGACAGCTTCATCCTGTGGTGCGCCAGCAGGTTGTCGCCCTGCCCGGGCAGCACGGTGAGCACCGGCCCGGCGACCCTGCTGCCAGGGATCAGCGGCTGGGACGAGACCGCGATCAAGCCCCGGCGACCGGATGCCTCGGAGTCGGCCGCCACGCCCGGCTTGGTCAGCCTCGCGTTATGGCGCTGCCACCGGTGGAAGCGAGAAGCGGATCTCCTTGGCCGTGATGAACTCGAGCAGGGCAGGCGTGCCGTCCTCGACCTGGCGGATCGCCCGCCGGATCGCCGGCACAATCTCGCCTGGCTCGGTCACGCGCTCGCCGTAGCCGCCCAGCGCCCGCGCGAACGCGGCGTAGTTGCCACTGATGTCGGTCGCTCGGAATTTCTCCGTAGCCACTGGCATGACCGGCAGCTCGATCGCCATCGAGAAGTTGTTGAGCAGCACCGACAGGATCGGGATCCGCTCGCGCACAGCGGTCTCGAAATCGAGGCCGGTGAAGCCGATCGCCGCGTCGCCCCAGACGTTGATGCACAGCTTCTCCGGCCGGGCGAGCTTGGCCCCCATCGCCAGGCCTAACCCGTAGCCGAGCTGCGTGGTCTTGCCCCAGCCGATATAGGTCAGCGGCTCCCGGCACACCCAGAACGGCGAGAGCTGATCCCGCGGGCTGCCGGCATCGTGGGTGATGATCGTGTTAGCGACGTCGACCGTGTGCATCAGATCCCAGATCACCCGGTACGGCGAGAGCGGCTTCTCATCCGAGGTGAGAAGAGGCATCCACTCCCGCAGCCACTCCGCCCGCACGGCGCGGATCTCGCCAGCCACTGCCTCGACCCGGCCCCGCGGTCGCCCGCCGAGCCGCTCGCGCACCGCCTCGACCAGCGCCTCCAGCGTGAGGCCGGCATCGCCCAGCAGCGCGTAGTCGGCCGCCACGTCCTTGTTGATGTCGGCCGGATCCAGCGTCGCATGCACGATCGTCTTGCCGGCCGGGATCGCCACCCCATAGTTGGTCGTTGCGAAGCTGCAGCCGATGCCGAAGATCACGTCGGCCCGCTGCAGGAAATGGTGCACGGTCTTCGGGATGGCCCGGCCGCCCGAGCCGAGCGCGAGGGGATGGTCTTCCGGGAAGGCGCTCTTCCCCTGGAGGCTGGTGGTGACCGGCGCCTCCAGCAGCTCAGCCAGCTCGCGCAGGGCGCTCCACGCACGCGCGTAATGGACTCCTTGACCGGCGTAGATCACCGGCCGCTCGGCCGCCACCAGCACGCCAGCGACCTCCTCCACCGCCTGCGGGTCGGGCGCAGTGCGCAGCCGCGGCGCCGGGCGGTAGTCGAGCGGCTCCGGCACCTCCTCGGCGAAGAGGTCGGTCGGGATCTCGACCAGGGCCGGGCGAGGCCGGCCGTTCCGGGCCTGGGTGAAGGCGCGCCGCAAGGCTTCCGGCACAGCCGCAGCCACGGTGACCTGCTCGGCCCACTTGGTGATGTGCTGGTAGTTCAAGAACGCGTTGAAGTTGGGTGGGATGTTGGTGAGCCGGCGGGGATAGCCGGCCGGCAGCACCACGATCGGCACGGAGTCGCCATAGGCCTGGGCCACACCGCCGAACGAGTTCTCGGCGCCCGGCCCGTGCTGCATGGCGAAGACGCCGATCCGCTCGCCGGAGGTGACCCGGCTGACAGCGTCGGCCATGTGGATGCCGGTTCGCTCCTGGCGCACGATGACTGTGCGGATGTCTGCCCTCGCGACAGCCTCGATGATCGGGTTGACCGGGTACCCGAAGAGGAACTCGACGCCCTCGCGCTTGAGGATCTCGGCCACAGCGTCGGCGACCTTCACCCGAGCATCCCTCCTACCCCGTTGCTGGCCCGATCCGCCCTCGCGGCGATTGCCCGCGGGGGCCACGCCGTTCACGCCAAGCGTAAGCGAGAGGGGCGCGAGGCTCAAGGCGATGACGCGCGGATCGCCTCGATCCGAGCCCTCTGAGCGGCGGGCGCACCCCGCTAGGCGGCCGGAGTGGTCGCCGGAGACGGGCGGCGCAGCAGCCAGATCAGGGCGATCAGAGCGGCGATCCCGGCGGCGATCGCGACGACCTGTGCCTGCTGGAGCCCCCAGAACCAGACGCGCTCCTGGCGCACGAAGCTGATGAAGAAGCGGCCCACTGAATAGAGCACGGCCGCGAGGGCGAACAGCGCGCCGGAGGGCAGCGAGCGACCGCGCAGCCGCCAGATCACCGCGAGTACCAGCAGGTTCACGGCGATGTCGTAGACGGGGTAGGGATGGGTCGGTACGCCGAGCAGGTCGTGGGGGATGATCGCGTCGGGATTGGTGTAGGTAAAGGCGAAGGGGCAGTAGCCCAGCCCACCACCTGTCGGGGCCGCGGCCTGGGCACCCGCGCAAGCGAGGCAGGTGCAGGGGCCACCCCAGGCGTCGCCGTTGATCACGCAGCCGATCCGACCGATGGCCTGGGCGAGGAGCAGCCCAGGGGCGATCGAGTCGGCCAGCACGCCGAAGGGTTGCCGGTAGATCCGGCTGAGCAGGAGTACGGTGACGAAGCCGCCGAAGACCGCCCCATAGATCGCCAGGCCGCCTTCCTGCACGGCCAGGGCCCGCAGGGGGTCGTCGGCGAACAGCTCGGGGTGATCCAGGACGTAGAAGAGCCGGGCACCGATAACCCCGCCGATCACGGTGAAGAAGGCGAAGGTATCGAAGTTCGGCAGCTCCAGGCCACGGCGGCGCAGCTCGCGGTGCGCGATCGGCAGCGCGGCCAGGATCGCGAGCGCGGTGAACACGCCGTGCCAGGTCAAGAGGAACGGCCCGAGCTGGGCGATGTTCGGATCGATCCCGATGGTGATCTCGAACATGTCCGCGCCTGTCTATCAGCGAGCGAGTACGCGCCAGCGCGGCCACCGAGCCGCGCCGTGGCTCCAGCGTATCACACCGCTTCGAGCAGCGACCGTGATCACGCGTACGCTGCGTAACCTATGGCGGTAGGAACGTCATCGCGTGGCGAAAGGCAACGACCGCGAACACGACGTGACGCGGCGAGTAAGCCAGACAGAAAGCACGAGACCAGCGCTTCGCCGGTACGCGGGCTTCTCCGCCGCGCGACCAGCGCCGTCAGTCGCCCTGGACGTAGAGGGTAAGTGCCTGTACAGCGATCCAGGGCTCCTCGGCGATATCTCCCCGGGGGCTCGTGTTTCGGATCGCGACCGTGAGCGTGCCGTCGGAACTCGGTGGGATCGCGGCGAGCGAGAAGACGACGCGCTCCCACTGGCGATCCGAGAAGGGAGCCTCGCCCTCCCAGACGACCGTCCCGTTCACGAGGAGCTGGAAGGGAGCACCTTTGCTGCTCAGCCCCTCGATCTCGACGAGCAGCGGCCCTCGGGTGTCCGCCACCGGCATCGTCACCGTGCCGGTGTGAAAGCCGCTCGGCTCTCCGAACAACAGCGCCGCGTCTCGCAGCTCTCTGGGGAAGCCACGCGCACCGTCACGATCGGGCACGTAGGCACCCGCCAGATCGTTCGGATTGAAGTCCTGTTTCTCCAATCCGTTGCCTAGCCGCTGGAGGAATCGCCGCACTTCGGGCGGCAGCACGAGTTCGACCGGCGGCCGCGGCTCCGGCGTCGGGGTCGCGGTCGGCCGCGGGGTCGGTGTCGGCTCCGGCGTCGCCGTCGGTGAAGGCGTGGGAGAAGGCATCGGCGTAGCAGTCGGAGCTGGCGTCGCGGTCGGGGTCGGAGACGGCGCAGGGACGACGACGGGGACGGTCGCAGTCGGCTCCGGGGCTGGCGTCGGCGTCGTCCCAGGGTCACCGCCGCCGGAGGAGGCCAGGGTCAGGGCCAGCACCAGGATCAGCGCCAGCGCCGTTACGCCGCCGGCCATCAACACTGGTGGCCATCCACCACGGCCAGTGACCATTTGGGCCGACCGGGCTGCCACTCGACCCGTGCCACGGCGCGCACGCGCTGGCGCGGGCGCGACTCCCGGTGGCAGCTTCTGCGGCGAGGCGATGGCAGCTTCCAGCGCCGCGGCCATCGCTTCGGCCGAGCGGAACCGCTCGTTGGGGTTCTTCGCCAACGCCCGGAGCACCACCGCCTCCAGCGCTGGGGAGATAGCCGGGCTGTGGCGCCGGGGCGGGATCGGCGGCTCGTGCACGTGCTGGTAGAGCACTTCGAGGGGGTTCTCGCCCGCGAAGGGGAGCCGGCCGGTGAGCAACTCGTAGAGGATGACGCCGGCCGCGTAGAGATCGGTCGCCGGTGAGACTCCCCGGCCAGTCGCCTGCTCGGGCGCCATATAGGCCGCGGTGCCGATCACCGAGCCGGTCTCGGTCAGGCCCGTGTCGCGCACCGTGCGGGCGATGCCGAAATCAGTAAGTTTCGCGTGGCCCGAGCGATCGATCAGCACGTTCTGCGGCTTGACGTCGCGGTGGATGATGCCGGCATGGTGGATCACGGCTAACCCGCGGAGGAGGTCGAGCATAAGCCGCGCAGCTTCCTCCGCCGGCAGCGGCGCCCGCTCGCGGATCAGGCGCTTGAGGTCAGTGCCGTCCACCCACTCCATGACCAGATAGCGTGTGTCGCCCTCCTGGCCGACGTCGAAGACCTGGACGACGTTGGGGTGGGAGACAGCGGCCGCGGCCCGGGCCTCCCGCTCGAAGCGAGCCCGGTCACGCGGATCGACGAGGTATTCCGATCGGAAGAGCTTGACCGCCACGCGACGGCCGAGCAATTCGTCCTCGGCCAGGTAGGTGGTGGCGGTGCTGCCATCGCCCAGCCGCTGGAGCAGGTGGTAGCGTCCGGCGATGACGCGTGATCCGGTCGGCGGCAAGCGTCCTCCTCGAGTTCTCCAGTAAGCACCTGACAGGCCATCGTCCAGCACCCACTGGATTGTACGGCCTGGGCGAGGGTGTTTCCCAACGCGCACGTCTCCCGTCTAGGTGTAGGCCGTACGGGCTGTGAGGAGCCGCCTCGCCACAGTGCTCGACAGAACAAAACCGCATGTGTGCTCGCACGCTCCTGGTGGCAGCGTGCGGGGCTGACCGGCAGAGAGCCGAACCGGGCGCGGCGCGCCTTACTGCTGTATCGGCTTCGCCACGACGATGATCCGGTGGTCGTCCACACCGTAAGGCCAGCAGGTGACGAGCGTGACTCGCTCCTCCGGCATCGGATCGAGGAACCGGCCAGTCGCGATCCGCTCCTCCAGCGGGACGCCGACCTCCTTGCGGTAGTGGATCTCGACGATCCGGTAACGGTACTCGCCGTTGGCGGTCGTCAGGATCACCTCGTCGCCGATCTTGGCGAACTCGAGGGTGCGGAACACCTCACCACGCCAGTCGTTATGGCCAGAGATGACGATGTTGCCGCCCTCGCCCGGGCTGGCCGACGTGTTGTGGTGACCAGCGGCGTAGTCGGCCACCTGCCATTGGATCACCTGCTGGCCCTCGATCTCGACGACCTCATAGCCGACCTCGACGACCGGGGCATCGATTCCGACCGAGGGGATGCGGATGTGCGTCGGCGGGGGCATATCCGGTACCGGCGTCGGGGTGGGGCTGGGAACCGGGGTGGGCTCTACCGTCGCTCCCACAGACGGCGTCGGCTGAGGGCGTGGTGTCGGCGAGGGTATGGGGGTAGGCGTGGAGACCGGCGCCTGCACCAGCGCCGGCCAGCGCGACGCTAACGAACTCGAGGGGGTCGCGATCTGGTCAGGTGGTGGCTGCCGGTTGACGGCTGGAGGATCGAATGCGGCCGTACCCAGGGCCGCGCCCAGGAGGAGGATTCCCAGGACGATCAACAGGTTGCCGGCGCTCCAGCGGCGCCATCTACGCCTGGTCGGGGTCAGATCGCTGGTCATTCCACCTCCGGCCAGTCGGGGGTGAACGGAGAGATCCGGTAGTATGCTCAGTATACCGACAGTTTCAGCGAGAACCAACCGCGCGACACGAGTCGTCGGCACCACGCGCCGGTGCTGGCCCACTCCACTCTGGGTTGATCTTATGGCGAATCAAGCCGATAATCACTGCAGCATTCTCGGTAGACGCCCGTAAGCGCTGGGAGCAGAGCCATGGCAGCACGCGCCTACGTCCTGGTCAAGGCCGAGGTCGGTAAGGCGAAGGCGGTCAAGGAGGCGCTGGCGAATCTCCCCGGAGTGCGCAGCGCTGACATCGTGACCGGGGACTACGACCTGATCGTCGCCATCGAGCAGGCGACGACCGAGGAGCTGGGGAAGCTCGTCATGGAGCATATCCACGCGACCAGCGGAGTGACGGCTACCAGCACCCACGTCGTCGTCGGCTAGGGCATTCCGACCGAAACGCTCTCGCCACCGACCGAGGGAACGAGGTGCGAGTCGGAATCACGACCGGCCCCACTGCGCGGCGACCGTGACGACAAGGTAAGGGTGCAGGCCGAGCCACTGCGAACGGCTCCTTCCTGCTCGCCTGGCAGGGGTGTTGCCTGCCGATCGCCGGCCCTGGAGAGAGCGCGGGGCGATGGCCGGCGGGAATCCAAGAGGCAGCACATCCGGCCGCAGTGGTGAGACTCATGCCAGGGGCGCATGCCCGGTTCCCACTCGACGACCACCGAGCGGCGGCGTGCGCGCTTCCTCTTGTGTTCGTGACGATGATTCGGTATAGTGCCGCTCACAGCATTGCCTACCCGTGGATGGGCGGCGAGGCGAAGGCAAGGCCGAACGGGCATGATGCGGCTACAACCGCTCATCATACGCCCTGACGTTGCTGGCTGAGGCGTTCGACATGGAGAGCGAACGCGAGTCCGTAGAGCAACTCGGATTCCCGATCTCGGAGCTGATACCCCTCGACGAGAGAAACGCCCATCGAGCTCCCCACCCGTGCTGCCCCCACGGGCGTACCGGCTTCGGCCTGAACGAGCGGCCGCGCATCCTCTCGGCCAGCAAGCGCACCGATATCCCCGCGTTTTACCTCCCCTGGCTCCTGCGGCGGATAGAGCTCGGCTGGGTGGATGTGCCGAACCCGCTCTTCACCCAGCCGATCCTTCAAGCGATCGCGCCGTACGACGACCAGGCAGTGCCAGGGCGAGTTGCCGGCCCACCGAGCCGGGCCGCACTCGACCGGGTGCTGGCCCGCTCCGACTTGCCATCGGAGGTCGACCGGCGGCTCGCCCGCCTCTTCACCCACGTCTCGCTACGGCCGGAGCACGTGGTCGCCATCGTCTGGTGGTCGAAGAACTACGCGGTCTACCTGCGCCACGCCGACCGCTTCGCTCAGTACGAGCGGCAGTTCTTCCACTTCACCGTCAACCCGCGCCGCGGCGATCTCCGCTGGCTCGAGCCGGACGTGCCGCCCCTCGACGAGGCGCTGCGCCAGTTCCGCGCGCTGGCCGAACGCTTCGACCCTGAGATGGTGGCTTGGCGTTACGACCCGCTCGTCTTCTGGGAAGAGGACGGCCAACCGCTCAGCAACTGGGATCCGGACTTCTTCGAAGACATGTGCCAGCATCTCGGCACGCTCGGCATCCGCCGCTGCATCACCAGCATCGCCGACCACTATCGGAAGTTCCAGCTCCGCATGCGGCGCCACTTTCCCCACCGGCGCCTGCGCCAGCCACACCCCGAGGAGCTGGCCGCCATTACAGGCGCCATGGTCGAGATCGGCCAGCGCTACGGCATGCGGCTCGAGGCGTGTACCGAATCGGCGCTGGCGAGCCAGCCTGGCTTCTGCGCCGCCTCCTGCATCGACGCGCGGCTGCTCGATCCTCGCTGGGAGCACCGCCAGGGTGCGCCGCCCCCAGCGACTGATGTGCAGATGGCCGGGCGCGAGGCCTGCGGCTGCCACCGCCACGCCGACATCGGCGATTACGCCTGGCAGGAGTGCGGCTACGCCTGCGTCTACTGCTACGCGAACCCGAACCACCGGTACTACCGATCAGTGCGTCGAGAGAAAGGGGAGGCGTAGAACACTCGACAGGCTGGTACGGGGAGGGGATGGCTGTGCAGCAGGTCGCCGACACGCTGGAGACGCTGCTCGCTCCAGGCCACCGGTTTCGCCTCTCGCCGCTGGTGGAGGCGACGCAGCTCGCGGTCGAGCCGTTTCTCCACGCCGTCCTCGGCTATTTCGGCCTAAACTCGACAGAAGGTGGCGCGGCGCGTTCGTCCGAGCCTATACGGTGTATGCTGGGATGCCTCTACTACTCGTCGACGGGGTTGCCCAAACGACACGGCAAACGGGAACCACAGCTCCTCGAGGAAGCGTAAAGACGATAGGAGCCTCGGTCATACCCGCCCGTCGAGGAACTGGACGTGGTAGTCGGCGGCGATGACGGCCGGCTCCTCGAGCAGCCGGCGGTGGAAGGGCGCGGTCGTCTTGATCCCCTCGATCCGTAGCTCCTCCAGCGCCCGCCGGCCCCGCGCCAGCGCTTCCTCCCGGTTCGTCCCCCACACCACCAGCTTGGCGATCAGCGAGTCGTAGTACGGCGGAACCTCGTACCCGGCGTACAGCGCGTGATCCACCCGTACCCCTGGCCCGCCCGGCAGCTCCAGCGCCTCCACCACCCCGGGCGAGGGGAAGAAGCCCATCTCCGGGTCTTCCGCGTTGATCCGGAACTCGATGGCGTGCCCGCGCAATTCGATCTCCTCCTGCCGCCATCGTAGCGGCTGCCCCGCCGCCACTCGAATCTGCTCCTTGACGAGATCGACCCCGGTCACCAGCTCGGTCACCGGGTGCTCGACCTGGATGCGGGTGTTCATCTCCAGGAAATAGAAGCGCCCCTCCTGATCGAGCAGGAACTCGAGCGTGCCGGCACTGGCATACCCGGCAGCACGGGCCAGCCGCACCGCCGCGGCGCAGAGCTGCTCCCGCAGCTCCGGGGTGAGCGCGGGAGAGGGCGCTTCCTCCAGCAGCTTCTGCCGGCGCCGCTGGATCGAGCACTCGCGCTCGAAGAGATGTAGCACGTTCCCGTGCCCATCTCCGAGCACCTGCACCTCGACATGCCGCGGCCGGCTCAGGTACCGCTCCAGGTAGAGCGCGCTATCGCCGAAGGCCGCCTGTGCCTCCTGCGCCGCCATCGCCACCGCGCCCGCCAGCTCTTCCCGGCGCTCGACGACCCGGATCCCGCGTCCCCCACCCCCGGCGGCAGCCTTGACCATCAGCGGGAAGCCGATCTCCTCGGCCGCGGCCAGCGCCTCCTCAGTCGAGACCTTCTCCAGCGTACCGGGCACGACCGGTACCCCCGCCTCGCGGGCAAGCTTGCGCGCCTCCGCCTTGTCGCCCATCAGCTCGATCGCCTCCGGGCTGGGGCCGATGAAGACCAGCCCGGCCTCCCGGCAGGCCCGGGCGAAGGCCACGCTCTCGGCCAGGAAACCGTAGCCAGGGTGAACTGCCTCGGCCCTCGTCTCGCGCGCTGCCTGAACCAGCGCGTCGATGTTGAGGTAGCTCCGGCTAGCCACCGCCGGTCCGATACAGCGGGCCTCGTCGGCGTAGCGCACGTGCAACGCCGTCGCGTCGGCCTCCGAGTAGACGGCCACGGTCGCGATCCCCAACTCCCGGCAGGCGCGCATCACCCGCAGCGCGATCTCTCCGCGGTTGGCCACCAGCATCTTGCTGAACACGCCCCTGTTGCCCCTCTCTGGGATCCACCTCGCGCCCGCGAGGTTACCTGTCGGCGTCCGAGCTGCGAGCGCCGCAGATGTGCTTGACAGCCTCCTCGACCAGCTCCTAGCATACGGGACAGACCCCCCGAGCGTGGGAGCCGATCGAGATCGAGGGCGTCGCTCACCGACCGATACGCTGACCAGCCAGACGCTCGCACTGGTCACTTTCCCGGTAAGCAGGGAAGGGAGGAGTCGGATGAAGCCCCCGCCGTTCGGCTATACCCGTCCACGGAGCCTGGACGAAGCCCTGGCGACCCTCTCTACACATGGCCCCGATGCCCGGCCGCTGGCCGGCGGCCAAAGCCTGATCCCGCTGCTCAACCTCAGGCTCGCCCGGCCGAGCCTGCTCGTCGACCTCGCTTTCATCCCCGGTCTGGCCGACGTACAGGCTGAGAACGGCACCGTCGTGCTCGGCGCGATGGTGCGGCAACGGGCTGTCGAGCGCGATGCGCTGATCGCCCAGCGAGTTCCGTTGCTCGCCGAGGCCACCCGCCTGGTCGGCCACCCGCCGATCCGCAACCGCGGCACCGTCGGCGGCAGTCTCGCCCACGCCGACCCTTCGGCCGAATACCCGGCTATCGCTCTCGCGCTCGACGCCGAGCTCGTCGTCCGGAGCGCCAGCGGCGAGCGAGTCGTCCCGGCCCGTGATTTCTTCGTCGACCTCTTCACGACTGCCCTTGCGCCCGGCGAGCTGCTGACCGCCGTGCGAATTCCTGTGCCACCGCCCGGCACCGGTTGGGCGATCCAGGAGATCGCCCGGCGCCACGGCGACTTCGCCCTGGCCGGGGCGGCTGTCCTGCTGCGCAAGACGGGCGATGGTACCTGCGAGCACGCGGCCATCGCGCTCTTCGGGGTGGCGACCAGGCCGCTACGCGTGACGGCGGCTGAGCACGCCCTCACCGGCCAGCCCCTGACCGCCGAGTCGATCCGCGAGGCCGCCGCGCTCGCCGTCGAGGCCATCGACGAGCCACTCTCCGACGTGCACGGCTCGGCCGCCTACCGCCAGCGGATGGCCGAAGTGGTAGCACGCCGTGCGCTGGAGGAGGCAAACCGGCGCGCTGGCACGTAGCGAGCGGACAGCAGAGCGAAGGGATCGCAGCCATGGCACGAGTATCGATCGGCTTGACCGTGAACGGGCAAGCCGTGAGCGCCGAGGTGGAGCCCCGGGTGACGCTCGCCGATTTCCTGCGCGACGAACTCGGCCTGACCGGGACGAAGCTCGGCTGCGAGCACGGCGTCTGCGGCGCCTGTACCGTGCTCGTCGACGGTGCGGCTGTCCGCTCCTGCCTGATGCTCGCCGTCCAGGCCGAAGGGGCCGATGTCCTCACGATCGAGGGTCTCTCGCACAACGGGTTGCACCCGGTGCAGGAAGCGTTCTGGGAACACCACGGGTTGCAGTGCGGCTTCTGTACCCCCGGCATGGTGCTGACGGCCTACGCCTTCTTGCAGGAGCGACCGGATCCCAGCGACGAAGAGATCCGGGAGGCCCTGGCCGGCAACCTCTGTCGCTGCACCGGCTACCAGAACATCGTGGCCGCCGTGCGCGCTGCGGCCGGGAAGCTGGCCGCAGCGTCTTGACGCCGCGGCCGACGTCGAGAAGGAGGCCCAGATGACACTCCAGGTCTTGCCCCGGGGAAAGTGGCTCGGTGCCCGAGTGAAGCGCGTGGAAGACCCGCGCCTCCTGACCGGCGAGGCCAAGTACCTGGCCGATATCACTCTGCCGGGCACCGTCCACGTCGCCTTCGTCCGCTCCCCCCACGGGCACGCCCGTATCAGGAGGATCGACACCGCGGCAGCAAAAGAGATGCCGGGCGTGCTCGCCGTCTTCACCGCCGACGACGTCGCCCCGCTGCCGCCGCTGGCCAGCGGGCTCCCGGTCGAGGGGCTGAAACCGACACCGCAGCCCGTGCTGGCAAGGGAGAAAGTCCGCTTCGTCGGCGAGGCGGTGGCCGCCGTGGTGGCGGAGAGCCGATACCTGGCCGAAGATGCCGCCGAGCAGGTCACCGTCGACTACGAGCCGCTGCCGGCGGTGGTCGACGCCGAACGTGCCATGCAGCCGGATGCGCCGATCCTCCACGAGGAACTGGGGAGCAACATCGTCTACCAGAAGACCACGACGCTCGGCGACATCGAGGGAGCTTTCGCCCAGGCAGACCACGTCTTCCGGCGGCGCCTGCACACGAACCGCTTCGTCGCCGCGCCGATGGAGACCCGCGGCTGCATCAGCGTCTACGAGCGCGCGTCGGGCCACCTCACCTTTTACGCCTCGACCCAGATGCCGCACATGCTGCGGCTCTTTTTGGCCCTGTTCCTGGGCATCCCCGAACACAAGGTACGCGTCATCTCGCCCGAGGTGGGCGGCGGCTTCGGCCAGAAGATGACGATCTACCCTGAAGAGGTCGTCGTGGCCTACCTCGGCAAGGTGCTCGGCCGCCCGGTCAAGTGGGTCGAAGACCGCCGGGAGAACCTGGCCGCGGCCACGCACGCCAAGGAGCAGATCATCGAGCTGGAAGCCGCCGTGCGCAGCGACGGCAGGATCCTCGGGCTCAAGGCGCGGCTGATCGGCGACGGCGGCGCCTACTCGTTCAACACGGCCAGCGCGCTGATCGAGCCGCTCGCCGGTGCCGCCCTGATCCCCGGTGTCTACGATATCCAGCACTACCAGCACGAGGTCATCGCCGTCTGCACGAACAAGTCGCCGGTCGGTGCCTACCGGGCAGTCGGGTGGACAGCCGCGCAGACGGCGCGCGAGCTGTTCTTCGACGAGATCGCGCGCGACCTGGGCCTCGACCCGGCCGAACTGCGCCGCCGCAACGTGGTCTCACCAGAGCAGTTCCCCTACACGACATGCACCGGCATGGTCTACGACAGCGGCACCTACCGGGAGTCGCTGGAACGGGCGCTGGAGCTGGTCGGCTACGAGGAGCTGCGGCGCCGGCAGGCGGAACTCCGCCAGCAGGGACGGTACCTCGGGGTCGGCATCAGCCTCTACGTCGAGCCGACGGCCTGGGGATCGGAGATCGCGCTCCAGGCCGGTTTCCCCTTCCCCTCGCACGACAACGCCACCGTCACCATCGACCCGTCCGGCAAGGTGCGCGTCGCGGTCAGCGTGCACAGCCACGGGCAGGGGCACGAGACGACGCTGGCTCAGGTGGCAGCCGAGATCCTCGGCGTGTCGATCGAGGACGTCGTGGTCGAGCACGGCGACACCGATCGCGCTCCCTGGGGGATGGGCACCTACGCCAGCCGCAGCGCGGTGATCGGGGGTGGGATGGTCGCGTTGGCCGCCCAAGAGGTACGCCAGAAGGTGCTGCGGGTGGCCAGCCGGCTGCTCGAGGTCGCGCCCGAAGACCTGGATATCCAGGACGGGACGGTCTTCGTCAAGGGCGCGCCCGACCGCTCGCTCTCGATGTTCCAGGTCGCCTTCGCCGCCTACCTCGACAACCGGGTGCGCGCCGAAGGCGAGGAACCTCTGCTGAGCGCGACGAAGTTCTACGACCCCCGGGCGACCTACTCGAACGGCTGCATCGTGACCGTGTGCGAGGTCGATGTCGAGACAGGGCTGGTACGGCTGGACAGGGTCGTCGCGGTCGAGGACTGCGGCACGATGCTCAACCCGATGATCGTCGAGGGGCAGGTGATGGGCGCCATCGCCCAGGGGATCGGCGGCGCGCTCTACGAGCAGATGGCCTACGACGAGGGCGGCCAGCTCATGACCGACACGTTCGTGAACTACCTGCTGCCGGGCGCGGCCGAGGTGCCACCGCTCACGATCGAGCACCTAGAGTCGCCGTCGCCGGTCACCATCGGCGGCATCAAGGGGATCGGCGAAGGAGGGTTGCTGGCGACGCCGGCCTCGGTAGCTGGCGCGGTGCTCGACGCGCTGGCCCCGTTCGATGCGCGCATCGAACGCCTGCCGTTGACACCCGAGCGCATCGTCGAAGCCGTCGGGCACAGCTAGCGCATGCAGCCAGCCACACCAGCGAAGTCGGATGAGCCAGGAGCCACTGGAGACGACCTGTCTGTCGTGCATGGAGGGAAGAGGGAGGAGTCCGCGATGGCCGAGCGAACGATCCGGTCGCCGCTTCCCGGCATCTTCTACCGGCGGCCCAGCCCCGACGCCGAGCCGTTCGTCAAAGAAGGAGACGTGATCCAGCCGGGAGCGGTGATCGGCCTCGTCGGCGTGATGAAGACGTTCCACGAGATCACGGCCGACTCCGGCGGGCGCGTGGTGCGGTTCCTGGTCGAGAATGAGGAGCCGATCCGGCCTGGCCAGGAGATCGTCGTGCTCACCGACGCCGGCACCGAGTAGCTCGCCCGCCGGCCCGCAGTACTCTCAGCGGAAGGAGCGCGTCATGACCGAGCACACCGCCGCTCAGCCATCCGGGGTGATCCTGGCCACGTTCCCCGAGCGCAACGGCCGGCCAGGGGTGGTCTACCGGAACGCTGGCGATAGCTTCCTGCTCGTCGAGTTCGGGGAGATGGTCTTCGACCTCACCATGAGCTTCCGCGTCCTCGGGCTCGACGACGCCATCAAGCGCCACCAGCCCGAGGGGCTGATCGAGGTGATCCCGGCACTGCGCAGCGTGCTCATCAACTACGACAGCCGCGTGCTGCCGACAAAGCGGCTCATCGAGTTCGTCCAGGCCCAGTACGACGAGCTGCCGCCGTTCCACGACCTGGTCGTCCCCAGCCGGATCGTCGAGCTGCCGATCGCCTTCGACGACAAGTGGACGCGCGAGGCGATCGCCCGCTACGTCCAGTACCAGCGCGCCGACGCCCCCAACATCATCAACGGCACCAACTCCGAGTACGCGGCCAGGTACAACGGCCTGCGCGACAAGGAGGAGTTCTTCGAGTACATCATGGCCACCGACTGGTGGAACGCGGCCCTCGGCTTCTTCCCTGGCCTCCCCTTCGCCTACCCGCTCGACCCGCGCCGGGCCGTCGTCATCCCCAAGTACAACCCCACCCGGCACTGGACGCCGGCAGGCACCATCGGCATCGCCGGGCCATGCCTCGCCATCTACCCGGTCGAGTCGGCCGGCGGCTACCAGATCTTCGCGCACACCGTGCCGATCTACGACCCGCAGCAGCGCAACCCCGCTTTCCGCGAGAGCCCAGTGTTGCTCCGGCCCGGCGACCGGCTGCGCTTCCGCCCACGCGTCACCGACGAAGAGCTGGAAGCGATGATCCAGGCCGTCTACGACGGCACCTACCAGTACGTGATCGACGAGACAGCGACCTTCGACGTCGGCGAGTACCTGCGTTTCCTCGACAGCGTGCGCGAAGAGGCGGAGGCGTTCCGCCGCCACCAGGCCGAGGCGGCCACGCGCGTCCCCATCCCCTGACGGCTCGAGGGAGCGCGGCGCAACGACAGGGAGGAGAACTGGGCGATGCTGGAAGTGCGCAACGGCGGGTTCGAGACGACGGTGCAGGACTACCCGGGTCGGATCGGGATGCTCTCGCTCGGCTTCGCCCCGGCTGGGCCGATGGACGACTACGCGTTCCGCTTCGCCAACGTGCTGGTCGGTAACCCACCCGGGGCGGCGGGGCTCGAGATCACCGCTGGGGGTCTCGCGGTCGCCTTCCACGACGAGCGGGCCTTCGCCGTCTGCGGCGCCGATATGGACGCGCGACTCAACGGGCAACGGATCGAGCTCTGGCGCAGCTACCGGGCACGGCCAGGCGACCTGCTCGAGCTCGACTACCTGCAGGGGCCGGGCTTCCGCACCTACCTCACGGTCAGCGGGGGGATCGAGGTGCCGCCGGTGCTCGACAGCCGCGCGACCTACCTGCCCGGCAGCGTCGGTGGCCTCGACGGCCGCAAGCTCCAGGCCGGCGACCGACTGCCGCTGGGCGAGCCGAGCGTCGACCTCGGCCGGGTGATCGACCGGCGGGTGCGGGCCAACCTGGTGCCGGGCTACCCCGGCTATAACGAGGTCTGGGAGGTCGAGGCCACCCGCGGGCCGCAGGCCGACCCCGACTACATGACGAGCGAGGACATGGACGCCTTCTTCGCCCACCACTGGAAGCTGGACGCTGCCTCTAACCGCACCGGCTACCGGCTCGATATCTACAGGTGGCAGTGGGCACGGACGAGCGGCGGCGCCGGTGGCGGGCACCCCTCGAACATCATCGACAACGGCTACCCGGTCGGCGCGGTCAACGTCTGTGGCGACCAGCCGATCATCCTCTGCGTCGACGGGCCGACGCTCGGCGGCTTCATCTGCAACGCGGTGGTGGCTAAGGCGGCGATGTGGAAGCTGGGACAGATGGTTCCCGGCTGGAGCTACATCCACTTCAAGGAGGTTTCCCTCGAGCAGGCAATCGACCTGCTGGCCAGGCAGGACACGACCATCAGCGAGGAGAACCTGGAGAGGAGCTGAGCCATGGCCCGCGCCATCGACATCAACTGCGATATGGGCGAGAGCTTCGGGCGCTGGACGCTCGGCAACGACGCGGCCTTGATGCCGCTGATCACCTCGGCCAACATCGCCTGCGGCTGGCACGCTGGCGACCCGGCGACGATGCGCGAGACCGTCCGGCTGGCGGTCGAGCACGGCGTCGGTATCGGCGCCCACGTGGCTTTCCCCGACTTGCTCGGCTTCGGTCGCCGGCGGATGGACGTGAGCCCCGAGGAGGTGTACGAGTACACGCTCTACCAGGCCGGGGCGCTGCAGGCCTTCGCCCAGGCCGCCGGCTCGCGGCTGCAGCACGTGAAGCCGCACGGCGCCTTCTACGTGATGTGCTCCCAGAACGAGGAGCTGTGCCAGGCGCTCTGCCAGGCGATCAAGGCGCTCGGCGAGGACGTGGCCCTGGTGATGATGGGCGAGGTGGCCCCTCGCGCGGCGGCTGCCGTCGGCGTGCCCCACGCGGCGGAAGGGTACGTCGACCTGAACTACAACGCGCAGGGGCAGCTCGTGCTGGAGCGGCGCAAGCAGGCCTGGGACCCGGACGAGGTCGCCCGGCGCGCCGAGGAGCTGGTGCTCGAGGGGCGCATCCGGACGATCGACGGGCCCGACCTGCGCGCCGAGGTGCAGACGATCTGCATCCACGGCGACGCGCCTAACGCGTCGGACGTCGCCCGGCGGGTGCGCGAGCGGCTATCCCAGGCTGGCGTGGAGGTCCGGCCGCTCCGCGAGATCCTGGCGCGCCGCTGAGACCAGCTCCCGGCGACCAGGCCATCTACGCGATACGGGCAGAAACCAGCACCCTCCACGTCCAGCGTCTCGCTCGGCCGGCTTTCTGAGGCGAGCGCGCCGCTTGAGCCCTGCGCCAGCGGGTAGGCTGAGAGTGGAGCCAGCAAGGGCAGGCTGCCGGACAGCACAACCGGTTCGGCGGCCTGGAGCGACGACCTTCCCCTCGCCTGGAGCAGCCTAGCGCCGTATATGTTCCCCTCGATGGCTGCCGGCCCGAAGCCCCCGCCGCACCGGAGGTACCAGTCGCAGCGCTCATCGAAGAGCGCGCTCGTACCGGTGAGCGGCTCAGGCAGCGCAGACCAGGGGCCATACGGCTCAGGGTCGAGCAGTGTGTGCACGGGCATGACTCGCCGCTGGGGCACCGGGATCGCTTCTCAGTGAGCCGGCTTGAAGCCGGCTTCGGAACTCGAGCGCGGGGCTTCGGTCCCGCGCTCAACGTCGCCGAGAGACTGGCACGGCAGGTGAGAAGGTCAGTCCTCCAGCGCGCGCAGCGTGCGCCGGATCTGCTGGGCCAGGCCGCGCAACTCGGTCGCGAGCCTGGCACGCTCGTCTCCGGCCAGGCAGGCGGCGTCGAGCCAGGTCAGTGTCTCCCCGAGCACCCTCACCTGCTCCAGCACGGCCATCGCCGGGCCAGCGGCACTCACCGGCTGCGGCGGGCCTGGCCGGGCCGCCGGCTCGGCCAGGCGGCCCCGACGAACCTGACTGGCGGCGAGCGTTGCCCGCATGCGGCGGAGCTGCTCGCGCAGCGACTCCACGTCTTCCTGCGCCAGCGCGGGATTCGCCCGCAGCGCCCGGGCCAGCCGCTCGATCTCTCGCTGCTCGAGCCCGTCCTCGACGATCAGCTCGGCCAGCGCCGCCTGTGCCCGCTCCGGCAAGCCGTGCAGCGGCCGGCTCTGCTTCTCCGAGAGCCGGCCGGCCCGGATCTCTGCCTGCACCGGCTCCGGCAGCTTCTCGGTGCCCAGGAGCTGGAAGAGCCGGCTACGCTTGATCCCGACCGCCTCGGCCACCCGCTCCCAGGGCGCATCACCCATCTGTCGCTTCAGCCGGCGCAGCGCGGCGGCCCGATCCAGCGCGTTCAGATCCTCGCGCAGGATGTTCTCCATGAGCTGCTGGATCAGCCGCTGCTCGTCGCCCACCTCGCGGACGATCGCCGGGATGCTCTCCAGCCCGGCGAGCTGGGCCGCTCGCCAGCGACGCTCGCCGTGGATGATCACGTAGCGGTCGCGCCCGGGGTCGTAGCGCACGGCGATCGGCTGCAAGACCCCCTCGAGGCGGATCGAGGCTGCCAGCTCCTCCAGCCGCTCTTCGTCGTAGGAGCGCCGCGGCTGGTCGGGGTCGGGCTCGATCCGGTCCAGCCGGATCTCCTTGGCCGTCGCCAGCTCGCGCGTGCCGACCGCCCGCGGCGAGGTGTCGGCGAAGAGCGCGTCCACCGTGAAGCGGCGACGCCGGCGCGGCGGCTGGCTGCCTGGGGCTGGTTGGTCACCGGGGAGGTTCCTCAGCGACGGCACCGGCTCCTGGAGCGGGCGAGCTTCAGACATGGCTGGGGCTCCCTACGCGTCGAGCGATCTCGGCCGCTGCCTGCCGGTAGGCCGCGGCCAGCGGCGACCGCGGCTGGTACTGCAGGATCGAGCTATGCTCGGCCACCGACTCGGCGCCCTTGACCGAGAGCGGGATCGAGGGCAGGAGCGGCAGCTCCGGGAACTGCTCGCGCAGCGTCGCCAGCATGTCGGCCGCCAGGCGCGAGGAGTGATGAACTTTCGTGGGCAGGAAACCCAGCACCTCGAGCCGCGGGTTGAGCCGGCGTACCCGGTTGACGGTCTCGAAGAGCCGGCGCAGCACCATCAGCGAGAGGGGGTGCGGCTCGATCGGGATCACCAGCGTGTCAGCAGCCACCAGGATGTTGATGCTCAGGATGTTCAGAGACGGCGGACTGTCGATCAGGATCACGTCGTACGGGAGCGGCTGGGCGGCCCGGAGCTTGAGGCTCAGCTTGCGCTCGCGCTCGAGCTCGCTCAGGAGCTCCAGCTCGGCGGCCGCCAGATCCGGATGGCTCGGCACGAGGTCGAACCCGGGGATGCGGGTGGGTTGCGCCACCTCGGCCAGCGCCACCGTCTCGTCGACCAACAGGTCGTAGACGGAGAGCGGGAGCGATTGGACGTCGATGCCGAGCGCCATTGTCAGGCTGGCCTGGGGATCGAGGTCGAAGGCCAGGACGCGGAGCCCCTGCTCGGCCATGGCGGCCCCGACGTTGAGGGTACTGGTCGTCTTGGCAGTCCCACCCTTCTGATTGAAGAAGGCGACAGCCGGCGTCATCGAGATCGTCCCCCTGCGAATCTGTACGTACAGCCGCCTCTCTAGCCTACCAGAACCCGGCCGGTTGTGTCCAGCGGGCACGAGCCATCTCAGGGCACCACTCACCGGCAGCGAGGATCTCCGTGGGAGCATGAGGGAAACGAGCCACGCTCGCGGCCGGACGCCGAGGCGAGCATGGGGCGCTCCGTCGCCGTCCATGATCGCTGCGGCCGACCAGGCCCAGCGCTATGAAGCCGGCGCGCAGCGATTCTGGAGCGATGCCGCGGTCGGCTCCACGACCCGGGTGCCGGGTGCCGTTCGGCCGCCGCCACGACCAACTCAGCAGCCGGCGGGGCAGCGGTCAACCCCGTCAGGCGCCTGCGCCAGCCGTGCGGGTGCGGCCATACCGGAGCGCAACGATCGAGAGGATCACCAGCCCGAGCGCCATGGGCAGGTAAAGATAGCCAGCGAGGAAGCCTGCCGTGGCCAGGGCAACGAACAAGAAGAGCAGGGAAAGGGCTAGCGCGCTCCAGCGAGCCCAGCGCGCCTCGCTCAGCGCCAGGAGCAACCCGGCCAGCACCCCCGGGACACCTAGCATGAGGACTAACTCAATAGCCGACCACACCCCTGGATCACCAGTCCCACGTACCAGGAGCGGTACCCCGATCGGCACTACGACCGTCAGGCCAGCCAGCAGCAGCGCCCAGACCCGTACCCGTCTCATCCGAGCTGCCTCCTGCTTCCGCACGTCCAGTACCTGCCGGGCACCGTCGGCCCGCCATGCTCGCATCACCAGCGATTCCATCCACCAGGTCTTCCCTCGTACCGTGCAAGGCCAGGTGCCTAGAGCAGGTATTCGCCAGCGAAGCACGTCGTCGTCCTGCCACCGACCCAGACGGTGCCCTCGCGATCCTGGTCGATCACGACCCGGCCAGCGCGACCGAGACGTGTCCCCTGGGAAGCGACATACGGTGCCCTGGCACGACCCGTGGAAAGGAGCCACTGCGCCACCGACGCGTTGAGGCTACCCGTGACCGGATCCTCGACCACGCTGCCCTTGTGATCGCTGAAGAACGCGCGCAGCTCGAAGGTGACGGGGCTACCTGCTGGGTAGGGGCCGACCACGCCGATCTCGACGCGGCTCGGAAACTGCCTGAGGGGCTCGAGGGCCAGCACCTCTTCCGCCGACGCGAGGAGGACGGCGACCCAACCAGGCCCGTTGTCGGCCCACTGGACATCGACGATGCGCGACCGGTCGATGCGAAGAACCATCTCGATCGTCCGAAGGGTGGGCTCATCGACCGGCCCGCTGCGAACGAGCGGCGGCGCGGCGAACGCCAGGAGACCCTCGCGGCGGCGGATGCGCACGAGCCCCGCTCCGCACTCCTGGACGATCTCATCCTCGCTCCGCGGCCTGCCGCCAGCCATGAGCCAGGCGTGGCAGCTCCCCAGCGTCGGGTGGCCGGCGAACGGCAGCTCCCGCTCCAGCGTGAAGATCCGGACACGGTAGTCGGCAGCCCTCGTCGTCGGCGGCAGGAGGAACGCCGTCTCCGACAGGTTCAGCCAGCGAGCGATCCGCTGCATCTCCTCGGTCGAGAGCCCCTCGGCATCGAGAACGACCGCGAGCGGGTTACCGGAAAACGGCCCATCGTGAAACACGTCCACGAGCTGGAATCGGCGGCCCATGCTGCATCCCTTCTTCCCATGCCGATGTGCCAGGTAACCCTCTACCCGCTTCGGACGCCGGAGTCGGTGGGTAGCGGCGCGAACGCGCGGCACCGAGTTCGGATCAGGATACCGACGCGGCCTTGACCGGCTCGATACGGAAGACCGGGTGATGAGCAGGGTCGGGCAGCGCAACGAATTGTACCCGCACCTGCGCGCCCCAGCGCTGCAGGTACGCCTGGATCAGCGGCGGCTTCTCCGCATCCGGCACCTCGACCGCCTGAAAGCGCTCGATCCGGCCCCGCCAGCGCAGCTCGCCACCGCCTGCTGCCCGGAGGTTACGCACCCAGTCGGTCTCGCCCCGCGGCGCAAGCAGGTACCGCTGACCGCCGTACTCGAGGACGTGAACCGGCACAGTGTGCCAGCGGCCGGTCTTCCGCCCTCGTACCGCCAGTATCGTTGCCATCCCCAGGCGCGCGATCAGCGGGTTAACGACCCGTCGCATCAGAAAGCCCGGCCGGAGGTATGCTCGTGATCGAAGATCCCTTATTCCTTCGCTCATCTGCCCATCCTTGGTTCCCGCGCGAAGCGATCCACCCAGGGAGCCGTCACACCGCGAACTACCGCGACCATCCGTGCCCAGCTCAGGGTACCAGAGCGACCCGGTGCTCGACCGCTCCCTCGCGCAGCCGCTGCACCCAGGTAAGGATCTCGTCCAGCGGGTGCGTCTCGACCGGCGGTCGCAGGATCCCCCGAGCGATCAAGTCGAGCACGGTCGCCAGCTCCGCGCGGGTGCCCCAGGAGCTGCCCAGGATCGCGACTTCGTCCGCAACGACCCGCAGGCCGAGTAACGGCCCGCCCACGCTGCCCAGGCCGACGAGCACCACGCGGCCACCCCGGCCCACCAGCCGCTGGGCCAGCAGCTTCGTCGCGTCGTTGCCCACGAAGTCGCCGACCACGTCGATCCGCCGGTCGAGCAGCGGCTTCTCCGGGTCGACGCCGCGGCTGTCGAGCGCCAGGTCGGCCCCGAACTGGCGCGCCAGCTCCAGCTTGCGCGGCTGGGCGTCGAGCGCGACCACGTAGGCTCCGAGCGATTTGGCGACCTGGATCGCGTTCAAGCCCAGCCCACCAGCCCCGATGATGACGATGGTCTCGCCGGGTTGTACTCGCGCCACGTGTGTGAGCGCGTGAAAGGAGGTCAGCACGGCATCGGTCGCGACGGCGGCTTCGGCGTCGCCGACGCCGTCCGGCACCAGCGCGTGCGCCGGCACGACCACGAACTCGGCGTACCCGCCGTCCCGTTCCAGACCGATAGCCTGGCTTTCGGTGCAGAGGTTGTCGCGCTCGGTTCGGCAGAACGCGCACTGGCCACAACCAGCCGGGCCGAAGACAGCGAAACGTCGCCCGAGCAGCGACGGATCGACGCCTTGGCCGAGCGTCAGTGGTGTGGGGAAGGGATACCCTCCGAGCTCGTCATAAATGAGATGGAGATCCGAATGGCACAGTCCGGCCGCCCGCACCCGAAGCAGCATCTCGCCCGGGCCGGGCGACGGGCGCGCGATCTCGACCAGCCGGAAGTCTCCCGGGCCGAAGAACCGCGCTGCGCGCATGAGAACTCTCCGTTCTGTCCCGCAGGTGAACCAGATGCGCTCGCAGGGCAAGCGTAGCGAGCAGCCGAACGACGGGCAAGGCAGGCGATATCGCTCATCAGCTCGCCAGCCCCGGCGAGCCGGCATCACCGCAGCGCGATCAGCACCGCGGCGAGCAGCCCGAGCACGAGGACGAGATTCACCGCGACCATCAATTGAAGGCGGCGGAGCTGGGCGCTAACACGAACGGTGGCGTCACTCGCTTCTCTAGACGCGTGTACGAAGTGCTCACTGGCCTCGACGAGCCGCGCCGAGGTAGATCGGTGATGCGGCACGCGGCTGCTGCAGCGCACCACGTCCGACAGCATGGAAGGCCGCATGCCAGGCAGCGGCTCATTCGAGTTCTGAGGGTGTCACGGCAGGCGCGGGGGTGCAGCGAGAGGGCGAACCACGCGTCACGCGTCAGGCAGGCCAGCGTCAGGCGGGCAGGCGCGGCCAGACCCGAAACGGGAGTACGAGCGCCTCAGTCGCGGACGGCATCCAGCGCGGCTTCGAAGACGTCGAGCGTGCGCTCCACGTCCTCGGTGGAGTGAGCGAGCGAGACGTAGAACTTCTCGCCAGGGTTGACGAACAGCCCGCGCTCCAAACAGGCAAGCCCGAAGCGACGGGCCCGCGCCCGGTCGGTCGCCAGCACGCCCGGATGGTCTTTCGGCTCCTCGTCCCCGAACAGTACCTGGAAGAGCGGGCCCTCGCCCAGCACCTGCACCGAAATGCCGCGCTCGGCCGCCAGTTCACGCAGGCCCGACTTCAGCAGCTCGGTGGTGCGATAGAGCTGCTCGTACACTCCCGGCTCGCGCAGCACGCTCAGGGTCGCGAGCCCGGCAGCCGCGGCTACCGGGTTGCCATTGAGCGTGCCGCTCAGGTGGGCAACCGGTTCGCCACGACCGCGGCGGGAGGGATCGGTCACTGCCATGATGTCCGCCTTGCCGGCGATGGCCGCCAGTGGATACCCACCGCTGACTGCCTTCCCGTACGTGGCCAGGTCGGGCACGACGCCGTAGCGCTCCTGGGCGCCGCCATAGGCCAGCCGGAAGCCGGTGACGATCTCGTCGAAGATCAGGAGCACGCCGTGCTGCTCGGTCAGCCGGCGCAACTCCTGGAGAAAGCCCGGTGCCGGAACGAGCGCGCGTTGCAGCGGCTCGCAGATGACCGCCGCTAGCTCGTGCGCGTGCTCCTCGATGAGCCGCTGGGTCAGCTCCAGGTCGTTCCACCGGGACACCAGCACCGTCTCAGCGATCTGGGGAGGGATGCCGTCGGAGTCGAGGATCGGGTGTGGATAGGGCGTGGGCTCCGAGGCCAAGGCGCTCATCATGGCGTAATCGTTGACGCCGTGAAAGCCACCTTCGAATTTGAGGATCTTCGGCTTGCCGGTGTAAGCGCGAGCGATCCGCAGGGCGTGGAAGGTCGCCTCTGAACCGGAGGACACGAACTTCACCTGCTCGGCGCAGGGCACCGCCTCGATGATCTTCTCCGCCAGCTCGATCGCCGGGACGGTCAGCCAGTAAAAGGTGGAGCCGAGGGCCGCCTGGCGGGAAACCGCTTCGACCACGGCCGGGTGCGCATGGCCGATGATCAGGGGGCCGGAGCCCATCACGTAGTCGATGTACTCCCGGCCATCCACATCGTAGATCCGGCTCCCGAGCCCGTGCGAGATCACGATCGCCAGCTCGTCCGGCGGCTTGAAGCTGGTGACCGCACCACCGAGCGCCGAACGCGCCCGCTCCAGCCATGCCTGATGCGTGCTGCTCCGTGCGGTCGCGGTCATGATTCGGCTCCTATCTCCATCGTCTTCCGGCTTCGCTGTCGCTTTCCGTCCTGGCGGCCGCCATCCCCTGCCCGCTCGGCTCGCTCGCGGCCAGCCCGCCGCCGCCTGGCGGGCCGCGCGGCCTCCTGCGTCAGGAGATGGTCGGGCAGCGTCCAGTGGTGCAGCCACTTGAGTACCCGGGGTACGATGTAGGTCGTCGTATTGAGCACTCCGGGGATGGTGCTCAGCCGCTCGGTGATGAACCGGTAGAGCGCATCGATCGAGGGGACGAAGACCTGGACACTGATGTCCCGCTCCCCTGTCGTCAGGCCGACGTAGCTGACCTCTTGCATCTGGGCGAGACGAGCGGCGATCTCTTCCAGGCGGGTGTGTTCCACTTCCAGGAAGATGTCAGCCACCACCTCATAGCCGAGCGCCGCCGGGTTCAGGACGGCGACGAGCTTGATCACGTCATCCTGCACGAGGCGATTGATCCGGGCCCGCACTGTCCGCTCAGCGACTGCAAGCTGGCGTGCGATCTCGGCGCTCGGCATGCGGCCGTCCTGCTGCAGCAAACGTATGATCGCGAGATCCAGTTCGTCGATCGGTCGGCTCATAGCCCCATCGCTCCTCGCACTACGGTCGCCTGTGACCACTGGACGCGCGGCCTCGCGGGTCTCGGACTCGCCATCGTCCGAGCTCGGTACACATTATCACCGATCGTTGCCGGATGGCGTTCGAGTTTCGGCGCGAACTGTCCGATTCTAGCAGGTTTCGAAGACGAACGAGCACCTTTCCCCCTCTCGGGCCAGCGGAGACCCAGCTCTATCCTGTCCTCCTCGGCTCCCGATACCCGAGGATCAAGAGCAGGCCGCTCAGCCCATCCGGCACGAGCAGGAAGAGGTACTCGTTCAGGAACGCCGCGGCCAGCCCGAGGAGCACCACCACGAGACCCAGCAGCACGCTATACGGCACCCGGCGGTAGAGCAACAGGCCAGCGAACACGTGGATCACCGCCAGCAGTGTATCGATCGTCCCGATCGACCGGTTCCCACCGACGAACTGGTAATAACTCATCAGCGCCCACGCGGCACCGGTCACCAGGAAGGCCGTACCCGTGACGAGCACCTTGCCAGCCATGGCCGGTGTCGCCGGCTCGAGAGGCCCGAGCCGCTCGCGGTCTCGCATCACGACCTCCGATTCCGGTGACAGGCTGACGCTCCCACCACGCTCTGGCGATGTTTCCTGAGGGGGTGTTCCGCTGGCACAGCCGAAGGAGGAAACGACACAGGCGAGCGGCGATCGGAAGACTGTCTGCGTGTGGGCGTCGGCATCACCGCCTATCCCCTTCGCCGGCCATACTCAGCCGGCTTTCTCCCGGCCGATCTGGCCAGTATGCGCCAGCACACCGATGAAGTCGAGAATCAACCGGGTCGCGTGCAGGCTGGTGATCCCGGCCGGATCGCGTGCCGGCACGACTTCCACGACGTCGAGGCCCACCACTCGGCCCCGCTCGGCCAGCCCGCGCAGCAGGTCGAAGGCCTGGTAGTACGTGAGTCCGCCGGGTGCTGGCGCGTTCACGCCGGGGGCAATCGCCGGGTCAAGCCCATCGGCATCGAAGGTCACGTAGTAGCGCTCGACCACCGGGATCCGCTCCAGCACGGCAGAGATGCCCTGCTGGTGTACCTCGCGCGCGGGGATCAGGATGCTCCCGTACGCACGGGCATCGTCGAACTCCTGTTGCCGGCCGCTGCCCACCCCCCGCAGGCCGACCTGGGCCATGCCGCAGACCCAGGGCATCTCCGAGGCGCGCCGCATCGGGCTGCTTAGCCCTTCGCGCACACCGTTCACCTCGTCACGCCAGTCGAGATGGGCATCGATCTGCACGACGAAGATGGGGCCGAAGTCCTTATAGGCCCGCAGCACCGGGATCGGCACCGCATGGTCGCCACCCAGCACGATCGGCACCGCGCCGCGCCGGAGGATCACCTGCACCGACTCGGTCACCCGCCGCATGTTCTCCAGGTACTGCCCGGGCTCCATGGCAACCTGACCACAGTCGACGATGCGCACCTCGCGACCGGCGAAGAGGTCGCCGCCGAAGTCGACCTCGTAGTGGCCCAGGTACCGGCGGAACCACAGCGACTGCTCGCGGATAGCCCAGGGCGCGGGGGCCGACGCGAAGCGGGAGCCTTCCATATCATAAGGAACGCCGTAGGGCACGGCCAGGATCGCGACATCCGCCTCGAGCTCATCGAGCCGCTCGAGCCGCGGCATAGCGAGAAAGGACGGGCGTCCAGGCGGAACTGGCTGGATAAGGGTGGTCACCGGATACTCCCCGCAGGCACCAGCGAGGCGCCGATCACGCAGTGAAACGCTCGCGCGAGCCTATTGTCGGCAGCAGTGCGCCGCCTGTCAACTCCCTGGTGGCGAAACCCGCCGCATGGCGTAGCGCAGGCTCTTGCCCACCCCCCAATATCCAGGGGCAGCGCAACACGGAAGCCTCGTCGAGCAGCGTTCGCCCTGGCCCCGCTCCAGGCCCTCGTCCATACTCTATCTCGAAAGGCACCGCGCTGGGTCAAGAGGTGCTCGAGCTGTGGTCGATCCAGATCTCTTCCGCGACGTGATGGCGCGCTTCGCCAGTGGCGTGACGGTCGTCACGACGGCCGGCGCGCGCGGCTACCACGGCGTGACCGTCACCGCCTTCTGCTCTGTCTCGCTCGAACCCCCGCTCGTGTTGATCTGCATCGACCGCGCGATCCAGAGCCACGGGTTGATCGCCGAAGCACCGGCGTGGGTCATCAACGTGCTGGCTCGCGACCAGGAGTTCCTGGCCGAGCAGTTCTCCGGCCGGGCGCCGCTGGCCGATCCGACCTTCAGCAGAGTACCTCACCGCATCGGCACGCTCGGCCCGCCGCTGATCGAGGGCTGCCTGGCCTGGATCGAGTGTCGCCCCTGGGCCGCCTACGACGGTGGCGACCACACGATCTTCGTCGGTGAGGTCGCCGCGCTCGAACTCGGCCCCAGCGACGATCCACTCATCTACTACGGTCGCACGTTCCAGGAGCTGGCGTGGGGATGAGCGCTGGCCCTGGCCCACCTTCTCCCGCTCAGGCATCATTACGGCGGATGAGCGCTCCACCCCGCGCACGCGGGCCTAGGCGCAGAGCACCGAGAGTTACCCGGCAGGAGAGTGGGTCGTGATGCCAGCCGAGCACGAGCCACCAACGTCAGCACCGGGGAAGCGCCATCGCCCGATCTGGCTGATCTTGCTGCTCAACGTCGCCTTGGCCACCGCGCTGGTCAGCGGCGTCTACCTCCTCCGCTGGTACCTCGAGCGGGCGAATACCCCTCAGCCACGCCTGGTCGGCCAGGCGATCCAGGTAGGCGCTCCGGCCCCGGACTTCACGCTGCCAAGGCTCGGCGGCGGGGACGTCCGGCTCTCCGACTACCGCGGCCAGGTCGTGCTAGTCAACTTCTGGGCGAGCTGGTGCGGGCCCTGCCGGGCCGAGATGCCGGAGATCGAGCATGTCTATCGCGCCTACCAGGACACCGGCTTCGTCGCCATCGGCGTGAACCAGCTCGAGCCGGAGCCGGAGGTGCGCGCCTTCGTCGATGAGTACCAGCTCACCTGGCTCTTCGCCCTCGACCAGGACGGCGCAGTGAGCCAGCGCTGGGGCGTCCTGGGCATTCCCCAGAGCTACCTGATCGACCGTGAGGGGAAGATCGTCAAGTCGTGGTTGGGGCCGCTCAGTCGCCAGGAACTCGAGCGCGAACTCCAGCGGCTCGGTCTGCGCTCATAGCCCCCTCTTGTCGCTCGCTCCGCCAGAAGCGCATAGCCGAGAGGAGCTTGACCCTGTAGGGAGTGGCGTCCCCGGGGCAGACCGGCCGGGATCTCGCCGGCAACCGAAGGGTGCGCTCACCACCGCTTGACCGTCCACTCGATCCCTCGCTCGAAAGGCAGCGTGACCGTGGTCACGTCGCGCCGCTGGCGCAGGAAGGCGAGGTAGTCGGAGCAGTCGTGCGAGACCACGTTGTCGGTGAGGAGGAGCCCACCGGGCAGGACGTGGTCGATCACAGCCTGGAACAGGCGCGTGTAGTCGTCCTTCTCCGCATCGATGAAGACCAGGCCCAGCCCGTCGAGCGCCTGCGCGATCGCGGCCGCGTCGCCCTCACGGATCTCGGCCACAGCATCGAGGCCAGCCTCGCGGAGGTGGCGGTTCGCCTCCTCGACCCGCTCGGGTCGCAGCTCGCTCCCGATCACCCGGCCACCGTACTCGCGGGCGGCCAGCGCCAGCCAGATCGTCGAGTAGCCGACAGACGAGCCCATCTCGAAGACCCTGGCCGGCCGCAGCGCGAGGGCTGTGGCGTAGAGAAACGCCCCGGTCGATGGCGTGACGCTGCGAATCCGCTGCCCGGGCGGGAGCCCGGCCTGGCGCTGCGCCTGATCCAGCGCGTGGAGCCGGTCGAGCACGGGCCGGGCCCGCTCGTCGGCGAGCAGATGCTCTAGAACCATCGCGCGACCTCCTCCGCTGACGTACCTGCCCGAGCATCTTGCCCCGCTCGCGCGGTTTCCGCAAGGAGGGTGCTGCCTGGCCGAGTGACCACCCAGCAGAAGGGGCCCTTCACTGCCGGCAATCCCTGCACTCCGGAGAGCAACGCCGACAGGCGAACCGGCTGGCGCCGAAACGCCATGGCCGAACGACACCGCCATCCGAATCAGCGGCAGTATCGAGGTAAGAGTGGAAAGAGCCGCGCGACGGCGAAAGCCTTGCCAGCAGGGAGGGGTAACGGGTGGTGAGCAGGTGGGTCGCGGGGCAGCCTAGGGCTGGAGCGGCACCGGTGGCCTGGTCAAGCCGAGCCGCTCGATGACCGGAAGGAGATCCTCGAGGCGCCGGAGCAGCCGGCGATAGCGCTCGGCCTGCTCGGGCGTCATCTGGCCCAAGCGGTAAGCAGGGTCGAGGTCGAGCCGCAGCCGGGACATGGTCGAGTTCCACGCCAGCTCTTCCGCGGCGTGGATATCGCCGGGCTCATCATCCCAGGTCGGGGCAAGCTCCGAAACGTCCTTGATCTCGAAGTCGACGATATCCAGATTGAGATCGATCGATCGCTTCAGCTCCGCCGCCGTAGCCGTCGCAGGTGCTCCCGCTTCGTGGCATAAAGGAAATCGTGCTCAAGATCCCTTGGCTGGAATACCGTCGTCCAGTGCCCGAGTTCGACCCTCCTGGCCCGCGCAGCTCGTCCGCTCTTCGAATCACAGCGAGCTGCCATAGCCTGCATAGCGACTCGTAAAGATGCTGCTTCGCCGATCCAGGATGACGCGCCGAGCACTCTCGAGGTAGGTCTCGAGTGTGGTTCCCGGTGGCCACTCCCGAAATCGCTCAACATGCTTGCGGTAGTGCGCCTCGGCGTTCGTCCTCCCCCGTTTGTCCGGTCTCGGGTCGAAACCGGCCTGCGCCACGTGCGCGAGCACCTCCTGCAGCTCAGCATGCATGAGCGCTCGCACGCCCATCGCGGCCTCCAGGATCAGCGCATCCGCCCGCGACAAGATCCCTCCAGGTCGCCAGAATCCGCTCCCGAGCGGCCTGCTGGCCTATCGTAGCCCCAGCGGGCGCTCCACAGTGGCTTTGCCTCGGCCAGTACTGGCTGCACTCTGTGCTGCTCTGGCGTCCGTTGCGCTGGCTGCGCTCGGCCGAGCAGTGCTGGCACCCTCGCCTGCCTCGCAGAAGATAGCCGCCGAGCGGGGCGGGGCCTATACTGAGCCGTGCCCTCGATCCGGAGGATGCCTCACTGCCGACCTGGGAGTCGAGCGCGAAGGGGGGCGGCAGGCACGATGGGACGTCCGCTGCGCGCGCCGGAGATCTCGACCCACGAGGAGCCACCGCGCGAACTTAGCCGCGGCGGGCAGATCGCCGTGGTCACCGGCGTGCTGTTCGGCACCTTCCTGGCGGCGCTGGATACCAGCATCGTGGGCACAGCCATGCCGACCATCGTCGGCCAGCTCGGCGGGCTGGCGCTCTATCCCTGGGTCTTCTCGGGCTACCTGCTGACGTCGACCACGACGGTGCCACTCTACGGCCGCCTGGCCGACCTGTACGGGCGGAGGCGGCTGTTCGTCGTCGCCACGCTGCTCTTCCTGCTCGGCTCGATCCTGTGCGGCCTCGCCCAATCGATGCCCCAGCTCGTGCTCTTCCGCATGTTGCAGGGCCTGGGGGCAGGCGGGATCATCCCGGTCACGCTGACCATCCTCGGCGATCTCTTCTCGATCGAGCAGCGGGCCCGCCTCCAGGGGCTGACCAGCGCGGTCTGGGGCACCTCGGCCGTGGCCGGGCCGATCGTCGGCGGCTTCATCACCGACACGTTGAGCTGGCGCTGGGTCTTCTACGTCAACATCCCCTTCGGGCTCGCTTCCTTGCTCCTGATCGGCCTGGCGTTGCGCGAGCGCATCGTGCGGCGGCCGCACCGCATCGACTACGCCGGTGCGCTCGCGCTGACAGCGGGGCTGGCGCTGCTCCTGCTCGGCCTGCTGCGGGCGGGTGAGGGCCGGGGCTGGGCGGCACCCGATGTTGTTGGGAGCCTGGCAGTCGGCGCTCTTCTGCTCGGGGTCTTCCTCCGCGTCGAATCGCGGGCCGGGGAGCCGGTGCTGCCGCTGCGGCTCTTCCGGCGGCGCCTGATCGGTGTCGTCTTCGCCGGTGGCGTCCTGATCGGTGCCGGGATGTTCGGTGTCACCTCGTACCTGCCGCTCTTCGTCCAGGGCGTGCTCGGCGGCACCGCGATCACCGCTGGCACCGTCGTGATGCCGTTCGCGCTCGGCTGGTCGCTGGCCTCGACAGCTTCGGGCCGGATCATCCTGCGCTTCAGCTTCCGGACATCGGTCGTGGCCGGGATGACTGCGATGCTCCTGGCCGGGCTGCTCCTCCAGTTCGTGCCGGGCCGCGCGGAGTTGCTCTGGCCGGTGGTGGTAGCGGCGCTCTTCGGGATCGGGATGGGCTTCAGCTCGACGGCGTTCATCATCGCGGTGCAGAACGCGGTCGGTTGGGAGGAGCGGGGCATCGTCACCGCGCTCGTCGGGTTCTCGCGCACTATCGGCGGGGCGGTCGGGGTCGCCGCGCTGGGGACGGTGCTCAGCGCTGCCATGCGCTCGCGGCTGGGCATGGCTACCTCGGAGACATCGAGCAACGCACTGCTCAACCCCGAACTGCGAGCCGCGCTCGATCCTGCCCAGCTCGCCACCCTGCGCGCGGCCCTGGCCGATGCGCTCGGCGCGGTCTACCTCGGCATCCTGATCGCGGTCGTGCTCGCGTTCGCGCTGGTCGTGCTCAGCTTCCCTCGCCAGCCGATCCCCACCCGAGCGCCACAGGTTACCGCACCCCAGTCGAAGGGCGAGTAGCATCGCCAGCGAGGCTCCTGGTTCGTCGCGATGGCCGGACGGCAGTAGGGCTTAGGGCCGCCAGACCAGGCAGGGGACGAGCTGCTCCTCGGCTTCCAGGCCGGCATGCGCGCCGAACGAGGGGCGCGGGGTGATGCCGGGTGGGTCATAGGGGAAACTGGCGCCGCCGCGGGCGATCAGGACGAAGTCTCCTACCCGCCAGGCTGCTTCGGGGTGGTGCGGCGGCGGGCCGAGCAGCCCCTCGCGCAGGAGCGCCTCGCCGCCGGCGAGCCAGCCGTCCTCACCGGCCAGCTCCAGCAGCTCCTGCCGGAGCGCCTCCCGCTCCTCCGAGCGGACATACCAGTAGACGGCCCGCCGCTCGCCTCCCGGGGGAACCGCGGCCCGCTCGAGGAGCGGCAGCCCGTTCAGCCGGTGCTCGCGCGCGGAGTCGAGCGCGACCATGCCATGGTCGGCGGTGAGGACGACGAGCACGTCGCGCCGGGGCAAGCGCGCCAGCAGCTCATCGACGAGGAGCCGGTCGAGCAGCCGCAGCTCGGCCAAGGTCGCTGGGTGATCCGGCCCGGAGAAGTGCCCCAGGTTGTCGATCGTGTCCCAGTATGCCGTGACCAGGAGCGGGCCTGGCCTGGCCAGTGCCAGGTGCACGTGCGCGACGAACTCGCCGGCCGTCCGGTAGCCGAGGTAGCGGGCCGCCGCGGAGTGCATGCGCGTCAGCGGTGTCTCCCGAAAGGTCTCCGGGGCCACCACGACGGAGTCGATCCCCTGCTGAGTAGCCAGCCCAGCGATGGTGGGCACCGGGAGGAAGGCACGCGGGTCGAGCCCCTGGCTGGCATAGCTGGGGAACTTGCCGAGCGGAGTCCAGAAGAGCAGGTTGCTCAGCATCCCGAACTCGCGCAGGTAGCAGGTGAAGCCGACCAGCCCGTGCCGGGCCGGCGGCTGGCCGGTCGCTAGCGTGGTCAAGGCCGCCGCGGTGGTCGAGGGGAAGATCGAGGTGAGCGGGAACCAGGCGGCTTGCTCGCGCAGCCGGGCCAGCGCCGGAGTGATCCCTTCGGCCATCGTCTCCTGGAGGCGCCGGTAGCCCAGCCCGTCGACGATGAGCAGCAGGACGGCCTCGACCCCAGCGGCGAGCGGCTGCGGCCAGACCTCGGCAGAGACCGGCGGCCCTTGGGGTTCACCGCCGAGTGCGCCGAGGAGCGACCAGGGGAGGTTGGCGATGCCGAAGCCATCGTAGCTGGGGCGGATCCAGGTGGGCTGCTCGTCGCCGAAGCGAACCTGGCGCAGGACACGCTGCTCGGCGCTCTCGTCTGGCTGCACGGTCTCCTCCTCTCCAAGCAAGGGCCCAGCTCGCTCGATCCCTCAGGCCCCGTCCCGACTCAGCAGCCCGAGAACGGCCACCAGGCCCAGTATAGCCCGCTGCCCTCGTGCGGGTCGGGGCCCGCTTGGCAGAGACCTACCTCAGCGCATACGATCGGCAGGGGGCACGCTGGAGGTAGCGGGAGCGGGGGACAGGGGATGGCACTGACATTCGCCGACCGGCTAGCGGCAGCGCAGGCCGGCACCCACGCGCTGGTCGACCTCGATGCGCTGGCCGGCAATGTCCAGGCCGTGCGGGCGCGGTTGCCCGACGACGTGGGCCTGATGGGCATCGTGAAGGCGAATGCCTACGGGCACGGGCTGATCCCCTGCGCCCGGGCGCTGCTCGCCGCCGGAGCGCGCTGGCTGGGGGTAGCGCGGATCGAGGAGGGGCTGGCCCTCCGCGGCGCTGGCATCACCGCGCCGGTGCTGGTGCTCGGCCCGCCGAACTACGCCCTGCTCCAGCCGGCGCTCGACGCCGACCTGGCGCTGGCGGTGGGTTCGGCGGCCGACGTCGCGGCCGTCGCCCGGGCCGCCAGCGGGAATCTTGGCCCGGCGCGGCTGCACCTCAAGGTCGACACTGGGATGCGCCGGTTCGGCGTAGCGATGGATCAGGCCCTGGAACTCGCGCAGGCGATCGCTGCCGACCCGCGGCTGGAGCTGGAGGGCCTCTTCACCCACTTCGCCACTGCCGACGAGCCCGACCCCGGCTTTCTCCAGGAGCAAGCGCGCCGCATCCGTCAGGTACGGCACCTCCTGGCGAGGCACGGTATCGCCCCGCGCGTCGTCCATCAGGCGAACAGCGCGGCCACGCTCCGGGGCGTCGTCGGCGACGCCGACCTGCCCGGCGAGCGGCTCGTGCGCGCCGGGATCGTCCTCTACGGGCTGCCACCCTCCGCCCCGGTGCCAGCGCCGCCGGATGTCCGGCCGGCCCTGCGGCTGGTAACCCGGCTGGCGCGGGTCTTCACCGTGGCGGACGGCGAGGGGATCTCCTACGGCCATACCTTCGTGGCCGAGCGAGCGATGCGCTGCGGCCTGGCGCCGATCGGCTACGGCGATGGGCTGTTCCGGCTGCTGTCCAACCGCGGCTGGTTCGTCGTCCGGGGTGCGCGCTGCCCCATCCGGGGGCGGGTGTGCATGGATCAGACGGTCATCGAGGTCAGCCGGGTGGGTGGAGTCGAGGCGGGTGAGCCGGCGCTCGTGCTCGGCGACGGGCGAAGCGGGGAGATGACGGCAGTCGACATCGCCGAGCTGTGCGGAACGATCCCCTACGAGGTCGTGACGGCGCTGGCGGCTCGTGTGCCGCGCATCTTCCTGCGCGGCGGCCAACCAGTAGCGGTCAGCGATCTCGCCGGCCTGGTCGAAGAGCGCCCGTAGGGCAGGCGCCGGCGCGCCTGCCATCGGGCTCCGATGCGGTCCCCTTTATCGGCGTCGAGGAAGGTAGGTCACCTTCATTCCGGGCTTCGGCTGGTCGGGCCGGGGCAGGACGGAACCGGCGAGGGTCGTGAGGAATCGTTGGGTATTCTCCTTCGAGAGGGGTGTACGCTCTCCGTGCAGGCCCAGAGCTGCGTACGGGTTCTCGGTTCGCTCGAGTCGTGGAGCGATCCGGATGAAGCATGTGGACCGGTTCCTCGCGGAGCGGGGGTTATGACTTTCAATCCGGAATGCCACCATCGCCGATCGATCCGCCTGAAAGGACACGATTACGCGCAGGCAGGGGCCTATTTTGTGACCATCGTCACTCAAGGCCGCGCCTGTGTGTTTGGTGGCATTGTGGATGGGGAAATGCGGTTGAACGCCGCTGGGCACATGGTAAAGACCGTATGGGAAGAAATGCCGGCATTTTACCCGGGGGTCGGTATTGATGCATTCGTCGTCATGCCGAATCACATCCACGGCATCATCGTCCTTGTAGGGGCGGACCCCTGTGTCCGCCCCGATGCCGCGGACCCCTGTGTCCGCCCCGATGCCGAGGGGCACGGGCAACCACAGGGGGTTGCCCCTACCGTCTTCTCGCTGGGGGACGTAGTGCAACGGTTCAAAACATTAACCACACGACGGTACATTGAGGGCGTAAAACGACATGGTTGGCCATCGTTCCCTGGGCGATTGTGGCAACGCAACTACTACGAACACATCATTAGAAACGACCAATCCCTGGCCCGCATTCGACAATACATCATTGAAAACCCGATGCGCTGGGCGTGCGACCCGGAAAACCCGCAGGCGGCCACCTTCAAACCGGAGGAACTCTGGCATACCTGACAGAACCCCTCGTCGAATCCGCCGCCCTCGCCTGGCTCGAATCACTCGGCTGGGAGATCAAGCACGGCCCGGACATTGCGCCGGGGGAGCCGTTCGCCGAGCGCGCCGACTACCGCGAGGTCGTTCTCAAGCAGTGCCTGCAGGATGCCCTGATCCGGCTCAACCCGGATCTGCCCTACGATGCGCTGGAGGACGCGTTCCGCAAGCTCACCAGCCCTGGAGGCTCCACACCGGAGGCGCGCAACCGCGCCTTCCACCGCGTGCTCGTCGACGGCGTGACAGTGGAATACCGGAGCGCAATCCGGGGCGTCCAGGCCCGCATGCTCGACAGCGAGCCGCCGGACGGGGCGTTCCGCGCGCGCTTGCGAGCGTTAGGCGATGCCGAGCGAACGCCCTTGCCGGACTACTCTTAGCACTTCACGGGCTTGGCGAAAATAGCGCAGCGTCCTAATTTCACGAGCGTGAATACACAGAACCAGGCCACGGATGGGCGTGGCCCCCGCAACATCTCCTCGTCGCCGCAGTAGGGCCGCGCGAGCGTCCTGCCGGCAACCAGGAGATCATCACGATCGCATTGCCAAAACGCAACGGTACCGGGCGTCCGGACACTGGATCCCGGCTACCCGGCCGAGAGGGAAGGCCCTCGCGGGAGGCACGTCAGCCGGTGAGCGGGCGGGCGGCGACCAGGTAGGCCACCCGCTCCTGCCCCTGCTGATACCCCCGCGTCGAGATGCCAGTGAAGCCGGCCTCAGCCAGCAATGTCCCGATCGCCGCGACCTCGTCCCCGGTATGGCCCAGCCCACCCAGGAACCGCCGGGCCGGGTTCTTCAGCCGGAGGCCAAGCACCAGCGTTCCCCCCGGCTTGAGCACCCGCCGAACCTCCCGCAGGTCATTCTCCGGATCGGGCCAGAACTGGAAGGTGTTGACCGCAACCACCTTGTCGAACCGGCCATCCTCGTAGGGAAGGCTGGAGACGCTCCCCTGGCACAGCTCCACCCGACCCTGCCGCACGGTCCGCCGGTTGCGCCGCGCGGCCTGCTCCACCATTACCTCCGAGAGGTCGATGCCGGCCACAAAGCCTTCGGTGGCTCGCTCGGCCAGCAACTGGATCAGATGGCCAGGCCCGAAGCCGATCTCCAGGATATGATCCCCCGGCCGAACCTCGAGCACCTCGACCGCCCAGCGGTTGAGCGGCCGGTTAGTGAGCGCCATGAGCCAGCCGGCCAACCGGCCCAGCACCCCCCTGGGCCGCCCGAACTGGCCGACCGGCTCCACAACGTTCTCCTGGCTCACTGCCCACCTCCCTCATGCGGTCATCCTCATACGCCCCGGCGCTCGCTACGCCGGGCAGAACGTCTTACCCCAGCGCAGTGACGGCCGCCCGGATACGGCCTGCCGGCCAGGAAGCGAGGTGCCGACGGCGACGACTACGCCTCCCGTATCTGCTCCAGCAGCCGCCGGGACTCCGGACTCTGCAGCCGCTCCCGGATCGCCCGCAGTACGTCCGCGGCGATCCGCAGGTCGGCCTCGGGCAGGTGAATTCCGAGCGCCGCCAGAAGCTCAGACTCGCGCTGCGTCATCTCATCCACCAGTGCCTTGCCGCGCGGCGTCAGCCGCACCAGCGGCGAGCGCCGGTGAGCCGGGTTCCCGATCAGCTCGACCAGCCCCTGGTCGCGCAGCCGGTTCACCAGCGCCTGGCGATCCTGGCGCGACACTGCCCGACGCCAGGCAAGCTGGGGCACGGTCTGCGGCCCGAAGCGGTCGAGGTCGCGCAGCAGGCCACGCACAGCGCCCGTCACCGGTCCCTGGCCATGAACCCGTGCCACCACAGCCCGCAGCACGAGGTAGAGCGCCACTACCTCCTCGAGGAGATCCAGCACGAGCGCGGCCTCGCTCCAGGCAGCCGACGGGCCTGGTGGATCCGTGCTGCTCCTCGTCAGGTCTCCACTCATCGACGCCTCGCTCCACGCAGCCAGCGTCCAGCCCAGCCATGATGACAAGCAGCATATCAGAGTGACAACATACTTGTCACTCCCCAGAGCGCGAACCGACCCGCTCGATCTCGTCGCTGCGTGGATCAGGAGCACGCTGGAGCGATCCGACCTGCCCGCATTGCCCCGGCCGGTAGCTCCGCCGGCACTGCCGCGAGCAGCACGGCGCACGCTGGATGAAGCCGGCTCGGCGCGAAGCCGGCCGTTCCAGGGTCTCCGAGCAATCGATCTCGCCATGGAGTAGTAGGGAGAGGTGCGAGCCCCTCTGGCCGCTCACTCGGCTCCGGCAGCTCGCTCTTCCACCTCGCGCAGCCGCCGGAGCAGATAGCGGCGCTCCGGCTCCGTGGCCGCACCCTCCAGTGCGCGCCGGTAGGCCTCGGCCGCCTCGCCCCAGCGGCCCAGGCGTCGCAGCAGGTCGGCACGCGCGGCATGGTAGAGGTGGTACCCCTTGAGCTCTCGCGACGAGCCCAATCGCTCGATCAGGCCAAGCCCGGCTTCGATCCCCTCAGCCATGGCGATCGCAACTGCCCGGTTCAGCTCCACGACGGGTGAAGGCGTCATCCGAGCCAGTACTCCGTAGAGCGCCGCGATCTGCGCCCAATCGGTCTGCTCCGGCGATGCCGCCCGGGCGTGGAGCGCCGCGATGGCCGCCTGTACCTGGTAGGGGCCGGGCCGTCGCATCCGCAGCGCCTGCTCGACCAGCCCGATACCCTCGGCGATCTGGTCTCGATCCCAGCGCGAGCGGTCCTGCTCCTCTAGGGTGATCAGCTCGCCCGCTGGGCTGATCCGAGCCTCGCGACGGGAATCGTGCAGCAGCATCAGTGCCAGCAGGCCGAGCACCTCTGGCTCGGCTGGCATCAGCTCCCGCAGCACCCGGCCGAGCCGGATCGCCTCAGCGCAGAGCGAGCGACGGATCAGCTCATCCCCAGCCGTCGCCGAGTAGCCCTCGTTGAAGATGAGATAGATGACGCCCAGCACCGCACTCAGCCGCTCGGGCAGCTCCTCGTCCGGCGGCACACGATAGGGGATACCGGCATCGCGAATCTTCCGCTTGGCCCGCACTAGCCGCTGCGCCATGGTTGCCTCGGGGACGAGGAAGGCGCGGGCGATCTCGGCCGTGGTCAGCCCACCCAGGGTGCGCAGCGCCAGCGCTACCTGCGCCTCCAGGCTGAGCGCCGGGTGGCAGCAAGTGAAGATCAGCCGGAGCCGGTCGTCCTGCAGCGCGGACTGCGTATCCTCATCGAGCATGTCATCCTCTCCGGCGCGCACGATCGCGCCCCGCGCCAGATCCTGGTACTTGGCCACGCCCAGACGCTCGCGGCGAACGCGATCGATCGCCTTGCGCCGGGCGACGGTCATGATCCAGGCTGCCGGGTTGCCGGGGACGCCGTCGACCGGCCAGCGCTCCAGTGCCATAGCCAGCGCATCCTGCATCGCTTCTTCTGCCAGGTCGAAGTCGTCCAGGTCACGGATCAGAGCCGCGATGATGCGCCCGTACTCGTTCCGGAAGACGCTCGCCACGACATCGGCCACGCTCGCCATCGACGCCCGACCTCTGCACAGCGGCCGCTCTCGCGGACCAGCGCTCGCGCGTCACCGACCCCGGATGCGCGGCACACAGCAGGAGAACTGCCACGCAGCGTACTACAACTCGACCGGCGAGGCAGGCACGGCCTGCTCAGCCGGCACTCGCGCGAGCCAGCAGCCTGCCCGGATCAGCACACCGCCGAGCGTCCGGCGCACTGCCCACCACAGGCTCTGATCCCGGTCCAGGGTCCGAGCCAGGCGTCGGCGCTCGGCCTCTGCCAGCAGCTCGCGGCGGTGCAACTCACCTAGCTCCGGAATCATCGGATCCAGCATCGCGTCTCTCGCCCGCTCGATTGCCGATCATCGCCTCTCGTCGAGCAGCCACAGGAAGGGCTAATCGAACTCCATAACTGGCCTGACCTCGATCGTGCCGGTCGCGGCCCCAGGGATCCTGGCAGCCCACCTCAGGGCCTCGTCGAGGCTCTCTGCCTCGATCACGTAGAAGCCGCCGAGCTGTTCCTTCGTCTCGGCATAGGGGCCATCGGTGACCAGGGTCTTACCCTCGCGAACTCGCACGACTGTAGCCGTCGAGCTCGGCTGGAGCGCCTCGGCGAAGACGTACTTGCCGGCCTGCCGCAGCTCGTCGTCGTAGCGGAAATAGGCCTGAACCAGCTCGTTGAACTCCTCCGGAGACAACCCTGCCTCCGCCTGCTCATCGCTGTAAATCAAGAGCATGTAGCGCATCTCCTGACTCCTTTCGCTTCTTGTATTACGCGCTGCGGGCCCGCTCACCGTCTTCATCGAGACGACGAACGAGGAGCTGAAATTTCGACGCCGAGCCCGAGCCCGTAGCCTCGTGGCTTCTATCACTGGTTCATTTCCCTACCAGGAGCACCGGCGAGAGTGAGAGAATGACAGTGCACCGCTGTGCTTGGAATACTGTCGAGCGTCCGAGCCACGAGCGGCCGCGGTGCCGGGAAGGCTGTAGACAGTGCCGCCAGGTGCAAACGGGCCAGAAGCGGCCAAGGACAACGAGCAGCGCATCCGCGTTCTGATCGTGGACGACCACGATCTGTTCCGCGAAGGTCTCCGTCAGCTTATCCAGACCGACGACTCCATCGAAGTCGTCGGCGAGGCAGCTACCGGCATTGAGGCGATCGAGCGTGTCCGGGAACTCCACCCCGACGTGGTGCTGATGGACATCAGCATGCCGGGGCTGGACGGGATCCGCGCCACCGAGCAGATTGTCCGCCACTTCCCCGACACCCACGTGGTCATGCTGACGATGTACCACAACGACGAGTACCGGCACCACGCCGCTCGAGCCGGGGCCAAAGGTTACCTGGTCAAGAGCATCCGGCCGGAAGACCTGTTCCAGGCGATCCGCCTGGCCGCTGAGAACGGTGCCCGGGCCGACTTCGCGCTGACGACGCCCCGCGAGGACGAGCTGCGTCCGGCGCGACTCCCGGAACCCCCGCTGCCACCCGGGCCGGATCACCCGCCGGAACAAGAAGAGCCACCAGCGAGTCGTCTCCCCGAGCCGGAGGCGCCGCCGCTGACCGAACCGGAGCGGATGGCCCTGCTCGAGGAGCGGCTGCGTCGCCTCGAGACCCAGCTCCAGCAGCTCCTGGCCAGCGCTGTGACGACTCCTGCTCCTATCGCTCAGGTCGAGGCGCAGGCCGCGCCAACGCCGGCGCCTCCTCTCGCGCCATTCGAGCCTGCTGAAGCAGGAGCGCCACCAGCGCATGAGCCTGAGCCCTGGCAAGAGATCGTCACCTGGGAAGAGTCCCCGCGGTGGCACGCGGCTGCGGCCGAGCCAGCGACTGCGGCGAGGCCGGCGGCTGGCCGGTGGTTGACCCGCTTCGGCGCCGTAGCGCTCGCGCTCGGCGCGCTCGGGCTGGCCGCGCTCGCGCTTGCCCAAAGGTGGGCCGGCCCCATCTCCGCGCTTCTCGCTGAGATGACCGCGAGCACGCTGCTCCTGGCAAGTAGCGCCTGGGCCTTCGGGCGCCGGAGGAGAGGGCTCGGCCACGTGCTCCTGTTCGCCGGGCTTCTGACCGGCAGCCTGGCGCTGCTCGGAGGCGTGCGGCTCTACGAGCTGATCCCGGTGGAAGCCAGCCTCGCTGCGATGCTGGCGCTGGCTGTGGCTGCCGGCGCGCTCGCCGCCCGGGCCGGATCAGAACCAGCAGCCGGGCTGGCGCTGGCCCTGGCGCTCGCAACACCCGTGCTGCTCGGTCTGGCGCTCACCCCGGCGACGGCCACCTTCCTGGCAGCCACCCTGACCATGGCGACCCTCGCTGCCGCACGGCAGCGCTGGGCCTGGCTGCCGCTGGTGGCCTTCGCGCTGGTTACCCCTCAACTCGCCCGCTGGGTCACGCAGGGCATCTCGCTGTGGCTCGGCCTGCCTCTCCTGGCCGGCTTCTGGGCGTTGAACGCGTTCGCGGCCACGGTCGAGGCGCTGCTTCCGCAGCCGCGCCGCCCGGCACGCTGGTCGACCCTGCTCCTGCTGGCGAGCACCGCCTTCCTGGTCTGGGCTGGCCTCTCGCTCCTCACGGGTGAAGCCGCACGCTACCGAGGGCTGTTTCTCCTGGCGGTCGCGCTGGCGACCGGGCTGCTCGGTGGCTACGCCCTGCGCGCAGGAGGCGAGCGTCACCCGGTCGCACTGGCCGGGATCGGAGCAGGAGTGGCGGCGCTGGCGCTCGTCTTTCCGCTCCGGCTCGACGGGCCGCTGGTCGCGGTCGGCTGGGCGACTCTGGCGGTGACACTCGCCTGGGCCTACGACGAGCGGCGGCATGGCTACGCCGGGGTCGCCGCACTGACCCTCGGCGCGCTCGCCCTCGGGCACCTGGTGGTCGTCGAGTACCCTCCAGAGCAGCTCATGGCCGGCCTGGAGCACGAGACGCCGTTCATCGGCCCGGAGAGCAGCGCCTTCGCCGCCCTCCTCGGCGCGCTCCTGGTGGCCGGATACTTCGTCCGCTCGCTCCCGGTGCGCTCGTGCCTGGCGGCAGCCAGCCTGCTGCTGACGATCTACGTCCTGCCGTTCGAGACTTCCGGGGTGGCACTGACCGCCGGTTGGGCCCTCGTCTTCGTGCTGGCGGTCGCTCTGGAGCGGCGAACGGGGCTCGGTTCCGGGTGGCACGTGCGATGGGGATCGCCGAGCCCGCTCTACCTGCCGATGGTGGCCGGCGTCGTCCTCGCCCTGCTCCACGCGCTCAGCTCGGCGCTCTCCCCCGAGCGGCTCGGCCTCTCCCTGTTTCCGGCCGACCCGCCGACCGACGAACCCGCGCTGGCTGCGGGAGTCCTCATCGCCGCCGCGCTGGCGGCAGGCCGGCTCTCCGGCAGCGTACGCGCTCGCCAGTTCGCGATCACCTCAGCCATCCTGATCATGGCTTACCTGCTGCCGTCCGAGCTGCCAGATGCGCCGCTGGTGCTCTCCTGGGCCGCGCTGGCCATCGCGCTCTATTGCGTGCTCCGGCGGCGCTGCGCCTGAGCCAGGCGGCGCTCAGCGCGTCAGTGCGCGAGTTCCTGTCGCCGGATCGCGGCGTCGGGCCGCTCGAGCACTTCCGGCCGCAAGCGCGTGCCGAGCCCGGGGCCGTGCAGGGGCGCGATGAAGCCACCCTCGAGCGGCGGGAGATCGGTCACCAACTCCCGGTACCAGCCCCAGTAGTGCGCGCGCACGATCTCCTGGATCAGGGCATTGGGCGCGTTGACCGAGAGGTGAACCGAGGCGGTCAGCAGGACCGGCCCGGTGCAGTCGTGCGGGGCGATGGGCAGGTGGTACGCTTCGGCCATCGCGGCGATCTTCTTGGCCTCGCCCAGGCCACCGACCCAGCCGATATCCAGCATCACCACGCCGACGCAGTGCTGCTCGAGCAGCTCGCGGAAGGCGAAGCGGCTCCCCAGCGTCTCGCTGGCACAGACCGGCACGCGGGTGCTGCGGGCGAAGTGGGCGAGGTCAGCCAGGCTCTCCATCTTGATCGGGTCTTCGAACCAGAACGGCTCGAAGGGCTCCAGCGCCCGCGCGATCCGGATAGCAGCCGGCAAGCTCCAGAGCGAGTGCAGCTCGACCATGATGTCCATCCGGTCGCCGACGGCGGCACGGATCTTGCGGAAGGGCTCCAGCGCTCGCTCCAGCCCTTCCGGAGAGATGGAGAGCCCGCCACTCTCCTCGGCGTAGGGGTCGAAGGGCCAGATCTTCATCCCGGTGATCCCCTGCTCGAGAAGGCTCCGGGCGAGTTCGTCGGCTCGGTGGAGGAAGGCGTCGAGGTCTTCGTACGGGCCTTCCGGCTCCCCCTCCGGGAGCCCCCAGCCGGCAGTCAGCCGCTCGCTGGGCCGGGCGCGCACATAGCGGTAGCCAGCGCAGGTGTTGTAGACCCGGATCCGCTCGCGGCTGAGCCCGCCGAGGAGCTGGTAGAGCGGCTGGCCGGTGGCCTGGCCGAAGATGTCCCAGAGCGCCAGCTCGATCGCCGAGTTCCCGCGCGTCTCGACGCCGCTGCTGCGAAAGCCGACATAGCCGATCAAGGCCCGGGCATGACGATCGATCTGGAGTGGATCCTTGCCCAGCAGATACGGCGCGACGGTCTCGTGGATGTACGCCTCGACCGCCTGAGCCCCGTAGAATGCCTCCCCGAGTCCAATGAGCCCCTCATCGCTATGGACGCGCGCCCAGAGCAGGTTGGGGAACTCGCCCAGCCGAATCGTTTCGATCGCCGTGACCTTCACCTCGCACCTCGCTCCAGCCGCTGATCGGCTGCCCGAGTCCGGTTCCTGTCAACACGAAGGAGGGCGACTCATCGAGTGATACGATGAGTATAGTTCAGCATAGTGGCCGGCGTCGCGCGCGTCAAGCGGGAAAGCCGCGAGCGATCGCGGCATTTCCGGCGAGAGATCAGCGAATGTGCGATACTGTCAGGCAGGGGAGAGGACACCGGCCATGAACGCCCGGCTCGTGGTCAGAGCGAAGTGACTCGACCCCGGCTAGGCATGGCCTGAGAGAGGATCGCAGAAAGCGGGGCCAACCTTGAGCGCTTCCCGATCCACGACCTACCGCCCGGTGAACCAGGCGCGCCTGCACGAAGGCGTCGTGCAGCAGATCGCGCAGCAGATCGTCAGCGGCGCCCTGCAGCCGGGGACAGCACTGCCGACCGAGCCTGAGCTGGCGCGGCAGTTCGGCGTCAGCCGAACCGTCATCCGCGAGGCGGTACGGGTGCTGGCGTCGAAAGGTCTGATTACGGTTCGGCACGGGAGCGGCATGTGGATCCAACCGCCCGATTCCTGGGATCACCTCGACCCGCTGATCCTCTTCGAGCGCGTCCGCTCGGGTCAAGCGGTGGACTGGCTGGACGAGGTGCTCGAACTCCGCAAGGTGCTGGAGCTGGCCGCCGCCGAGCTGGCCGCGCTGCGGCGCACGCCGGCCGATCTGGAGGCGATGGAGGCCGAGCTCCGGGCCATGCGTGAGGTCGTGCACGACTCCTCGACCTTCGTGCAGCACGACGTGGCGTTCCACGAGGCGATCATGGCCGCAGCGCGCAACCGGCTGCTGCGCGAGGCGCGCCGCCCGCTCTCGCAGGTGCTCTTCAGCGGCTGGCGCCTGACCGGCCGGACGCCCGAGCGCGTGCGGCGGTCGCTGGAGGGGCATGAAGCGATCTATGCCGCTATCGCTCGGGGTGACCCCGCGCAGGCGCGCGAGGCGATGCGCTGCCACCTGGAGCAGTTCGAGAAGGATATCCGCGAAGACCTCCTCCCGCAGGAGGTCGCCATCCGCGAGCAGGCGAGCGGCTAGCGGCGCGACCACGACGAGCGGCGGCTACCCGGCCCACTCGCGGGCACGCCCGACGGCGCGCCGCCATCGCGCGTAACGGCGCTCGCGCTCGCCCTCGCTCATTGCTGGCTCGTAACGTGCCGCCGGCCGCCAGCTCGCCGCCACGTCGCCTGTCGTCCACCAGCCCAGGCCGAGCCCGGCCAGCAGCGCCGCACCCCGCGCCGTCGCCTCGGTCGTCTCGGCGACTTCGACCGGAACTCCCAGCACATCGGCCTGGAACTGCATAAGGAAGGGGTTGCGGGTCGGCCCGCCGTCTACCCGGAGCACCTGGAGCGGTGCCCCGGCGTCGGCTTCCATCGCTTCGACCACATCCCGCACCCGGTAGGCGATCCCCTCCAGCGTAGCGCGTACCACGTGCGCCCAGCTCGTGCCGCGGGTCAGCCCGATGATCAGCCCGCGGGCTCGCGGATCCCAGTAGGGCGCGGCCAGGCCGGAGAAGGCCGGGACGACATAGACATCGTCGCTGTCGGGAACCGAGCGCGCCACCTCGGCGCTCTGCTCGGGCCGCTCCAGGATGCGCAAGCCTTCGACGAGCCACTGCACTGCCGCGCCGGTGGTGTAGATGCCGCCGTCGAGCGCGTAGCTCGACTCGCCGTCGAGCGTCCAGGCGACGGTCGTCACCAGGCCGTGCTGGGAGAGGCGTGGCTCCGGCCCGATTTGCATCAGCACGAACGTGCCGGTACCGTAGGTCGCCTTGACCATCCCCGGCTCCAGGCAGGCGTGGCTGAAGAGCGCCGCCTGCTGGTCTACCGCCAGCCCGGCTACCGGCACCGGCTCCGGCCAGCCGGGCAACTCCACCGCGCCGACGACGCCGGTGCTCGCCGCGATATCCGGCAGCACCGCTCGCGGGATCTCGAAGAGGTCGAGCAGGTCGCGATCCCAGGTCAGGGTGCGCAGGTTGAGCAGCGCGGTACGGGAAGCGGTGGTCGTGTCGGTCACGAACAGGCGGCGGCCAGAGAGGTTCCAGAGGATCCAGGCATCGGTCGTACCCACGAGCAGCCGGCCGGCGCGGGCCAGGCGCTGCGCGGCCGGCACGTGGGTGAGAATCCACCAGACCTTGGTCGCCGAGAAGTAGGGATCGAGGTAGAGCCCGGTACGCTCGTGCACCAGCCGGTCGTGGCCGGCCGCAGCCAGCTCGGCGCAGCGGTCGGCTGTGCGCCGATCCTGCCAGACGATGGCCGGGTAGACCGGTTGCCCGGTCTCGCGATCCCAGACCAGGACGGTCTCGCCCTGGTTCGCCAGCCCCAGCCCAGCGATGCTCGCCTCAGCCGGCAGCGCCGCCAGGCAACTCGCGATCGCGGCCCGCGTCGTCTCCAGGATGTCCTGCGGGCTCTGCTCGACCCAGCCGGGCCGGGGAAAGTGCTGGGGCAGTTCGGCAGCTCCCTCCGCGACAATCCGCATGTTGCGGTCGAGGGCCAGCGCCTTGGTGCGCGTGGTGCCGTGATCGATGCCGAGAACGACGTCCATATCCGGCTCCTTCTGACGCTGCGCGCGACGACCTGACGCCGGGCCGGCCGCTAGCCCGAGATCGGGAGGTACCCTTTCACCCTGCCACGTTCCAGGTTGACGATCGCCGCCCGCAGGATACCCTCGGCGTACTCGCTCCCGACGTTGACGCACAGCGTCCGGCCCAGCTTCCGGAAGCCCGGCGACTCGTGGATGTGGCCGTGCAGCCCGAGCAGCGGCTGGAACTCCTCGATGACGCGCCGGACAGCACGCGACCCGACTGGCTCCATCAGCACCTGCCCGCCGGCATAGCGGATGCGCAGTTCCTGGTCGAGCGCCGGTGCCGTATCGAGCCCGGAGTCGTACGGCGGCACGTGCACCAGCAGGATAGCCCGCTCGCAAGCTGGCACCGGCTGGAGGAGCTGGCGCAGCTCCAGCTCGATTCGCTCCTCTGGCCAGTCGCGCGGGCAGCGCCAGGGGGTCTCGTTGCTCACCCCGAGGCCCACGAGCGTGTACTCCCCGCCGGCCAGCTCGATCCGGCGTCGATCGACGTTGACGATGCTGCTGGAGCTGTGACCCAGGATCTCGTCGACGAAGAGCGGGTCGTCGTTGCCCGGGATCAGGTAGAGCGGGATGCCACGGGGCCGCAGGTGCTGCTCGGCCAGCTCGAGCCAGCGCGTGAGCTGCTCTTCGATCCCGCGCCGGAAGAGCTGAAGCTGCTCGGCCGGGTGCTCGGCATAGTAGCGGGCCTCGTCCGGGGTCATCTCCTGGGCGTAGTAGCCCACGTTGGCGATCAGCCGTCGGAGCTGCTTCAGTTCGGCCTCGGTCTCCGCCTCTCGACGGACACCAGCGATGACCGCCTCGTAGCGCCCGTCGACCCGGATCAGCGGCACCAGCGCCTTCCCGGTCAGGTCGCCGCCGACCACCAGCGCCTGCGCCTGGTACATCAGCCCGGCGCTCAGGAACTTGCGGAAGACCAGCTCTGAGGCATGGAAGTCCGACGAGTACACGATCCGGAACAGCTTCACCGGCCACTCCTCCAGCACTGCCGAGCTATCGCGCCGTCACCTCCAGCGTCCGCCTCCTACACCGGCGGGATCTCACGGAACGTCCAGGCGAGATCCACGCCCTCACGCCGCAGCCGGTAGAGCCGGCTGGCCACGTGGACGGCGATACCGATCAGGAAGATCAGCAGGAAGGTCAGGATCGTGCCACGGCCGATACCACCGCCCACCGCTGGGAAGAGGAAGGAGGCGAGGATCATCCAGCCCAGGTAGACCAGCGTGATCGCCCCGATCAGCGTCACCACCGGCAGCGAGCCCAGCTTGGCCCGCACGATGCGCGGTGCCGTCTCGAACAGGTCAGGCTTCAGGAAGGGCAAGAGCGTGATGGCGAGCACCGGGACGATCTGGGTGATCACCGCGAAGAAGACGAAGTGGAGCTGGGTCGCCAGGATGCCGCGCGTCGCGGCGTCGAGCACGCCGATCTCGGCCAGGATCGCGATCAGCGTGACCGCCACCACCGGGCTGGCGACGCGCGGGTGGACGTAGGCGATCCCGCTGGGGATGATCCGGTCGAACGCCCAGGAGAAGATGATCCGGCTGGTGTAGAAGAAGTAGGTCTGGGCCAGGTTGATCAACGTGTAGACCCAGCCGATGGTGATCAAGCCCACCACCAGCACGTTCGGCCGCAGGATCGAGGCATAGAAGGTAATCCAGGGCATCGCGAACGTGTCGGTGTTGTTGTAGAGGTATCCCTCGGCCGCGATCCACTCCAGCGGTACCAGCCGCTCCAGCAGCAGGTCGGCCGCGGAGAAGATCAGCCAGGTGATGATGAGCGCCGACCACGCGCCGATCAGCAGGTTACGGTGGGCTTCCTTCACCTCGCCAGCGAAGAAGGTGGGGATGTAGTAGCCGTAGTAGATCCAGAAGCCCATGATCAGCCCGGCGAGCGTCATGATGGCCACGTTGGGCGAGTACTCCATGCCGGCCTGCAGCGCGAGGTCGATGCGGCTGGCGAAGGAGCCAGCTCCCATGAAGCGATCCCAGGCGCTCTGGAACGCCTCCGGCCCGGAGGCGGTCGCCAGCGCGAAGTAGATCACCGCCCAGGCTGCCAGGCCGAGGAAGAAGCCGACCTCCAGGATGCGCACGATGGTCTGGGTAGGCAAGAGCATGGTGGCCCAGGTCAGCAGGACGCAGGCGGTGCCGATGACGAGGATGCCGGTCGGGGAAGCCGACCAGGTCGCCAGGTCTGTCGCCGTCTGGTTGTCGAACAGGATGCCGATCGTCCGGAGCAGCGTCGGGAGCGCCGTACCGGGGATCCAGGCGATCAGGCCGCCGGCGACCACGCCGCTGAAGAGGGCCAGTACCCAGCTCGCCCCGAAGGCCAGGGTCGGGTTGAGAATCCGGCTGGCGAGCACGTAGTCGGCACCGGAGCGAGGCATCGCGGCCCCGATCGACGCGTAGGTGTACGCGTGAAACAGGCCGAGGATCATCGCCACCGTCAGCACGCCGATGATCGAGGCGCCCGGCCAGACCGAGGCGACCCAGGAGAACGGGATCAGCCCGGACGAGGACAGGCTGATGCAGTGGACGCCGAAGACCATGGCGCCGAAGGCGCTGATAGTCCGCACCAGGCCCGAACTCTGCCGGACGAACAGTCGTTGCGTCGCGCTCATCGTCTTTCCTCCCCCCACTCGCGCTGTAGCCACGCGGTCAGACGTCATCCCCTGCTACACGATCGGCCATCCCCGAGCCTCGACGACGATCGGCGCGTCTCCCGGGCGCGCCGGGCGCAGCCACAGGTAGACGCTGCGGTGTGGCTTGGCCGCTGGCGCCAGCGACCAGCCCCAGGGCTGGCCCGCGACGATGGCGCGCAGCCGAACGGCGCGCAGCGCTGGCTCGACTCGCACCGCCAGCCTCACCGGATCGAGCCGCTCGCCAGACCAGCGCAGCCGCTGCGGCACCACGGCCCGCACCTGCTGGCCAGGCAGGACAGGCTGCACCAGTTCCCCGCCGGACGGCGGAGACGTCAGGTAGCGCCAGACGCCCAGCGCCGCGCGCTCGCCGTCCACGAGCGCGTAGTCGGCCGGATCGGCTGCGTGCACCAGGTTGCCACAGGCGAAGATGCCGGCCAGCTCCGTCTGGAACTCCTGGTCGACCAGCGGCCCACCCCCCGTCCGCGGATCGGCCGGGATGCCAGCCTGGGCGACCAGCGTCGCCTCCGGGACGAACTCGCCTGAGAAGATGACCGTGTCGCACGGGATCTCGTATGGGTTCGCCAGCGGTGTCCCCGTCGCGTCACATAGCGCCACCTCCACTCCAGCTACCCGTCCGTCGCCCAGAATGCGCAGCACCCGGTGCCCCAGCCGCAGCGGGATGCGCTGGCTGCGCAACGACCACCATTCGTTGACCAGGTAGCCCTGCCGGTATGGCCGTTCCTCGACGACCGCGGCGATGCGGCAGCCGGCTTGCGCCAGCGTGCGGGCAGCCACCAGGCTGATGTCGTCGGAGCCGACGATCACGACCTCCCGACCGGGCAGCAGCCCGAGGAAGGTGTGCAAGCGCTGCACCACGCCGGTGTTGAAGACGCCCGCCGGCCGGGGGCCGGGTATCAGCCGGGCGCTTCGCGGCCGTTCCCGGCAGCCGGTCGCCAGCACCAGCGCCTGGGCCCGATAGCGCACGATCCCGGAGGGGCTGACAGCGAGCGCCGTCCGATCTGGTGTGACCTCCAGGACAGTGACGTCCGTCTCCAGGCGCACCCCGGCTCGGACGGCGCGCTCCACGAGCCGGGCCGCGAACTCCTGACCAGGCATCAGCCGCCGGAAGGCCCAGAGGCCAAAGCCGGGGTGCTCGCACTGCGCCGGCAGCCCGCCCGGCACCGGCTCGCGGTCGAGCACCAGCGGCGCGACGCCCAGCCCGGCCAGCCTCGCCGCTACACCGAGCCCGGCCGGCCCGGCGCCGACAACCAGCACGTCCACCTGCCGCTCGGGGATCGACGGCTGCTCAGCCATGGCCGCGCCTCCCCCGCGACGCGACCGGCGGCCCGGCGACCGGGCTCCCCGGCCCGGACTTGGTCAGCCCGCTGACCGGCACCCGCAGCTCCCGGCTCATGAACTGGAGGATGGCGGCGGTGCAGTAGAAGCCCTGGCAGCGGCCGGCCATGGCCCAGGTTCGCTTCTTGATCGCGTCGAGCGTGGTCGCCGGGATCGGTGCTCGGAGGGCTTCCCGGATCTCCCCTTCGCTGACCAGTTCACACAGGCACAGCACCCGGCCATACGAGGGATCGGCGGCCACGAGCTCGGGCCGAGTACACGGGCGCGGCTGGCCCGGCGCCCAGCTCCGACGCGGGCGAGGCCGGAGCGGCGACTCGCTGCTCGCCAGCGGCTCGCCGGCCTCCAGCAGGCCACGCACCACCTCCCGCGCCACAGCCAGAGCCGATGAGAGGCCGGTCGAGCGGATACCGGCGGCCAGGACAAGCCGGTCGCGGGGATGGATCTCGATCACGTAGTCGCCGGCCGAGCTCGCCGGCCGCAGGCCAGCGTAGGTGGCGATCACCGGCTCGTCGGCGAGCGCCGGGGCCAGCCGCAGCGCCCCCTCGCGGGCGCGCTGGAGCCCACTCGCCGTTACGGACAGGTCTCGTTTGTCGCCGATATCCTCGGCGGTCGGGCCGAGCAGCACGTTCCCGTTCGCGGTCGGCGCGACCAGGATGCCCTTGGAGATCGGGGTGGGAACGGGCAGGTGGATGAGTGGCACCTTCGCGCGGGCCGATTTGTCGAGCACCAGGAACTCGCCTTTGCGCGGGGTGATGACCAGGCCGTCAGCGCCCGCCCAGCGGGCGATCTCGTCCGCCCACAGACCGGCGGCGTCGATAAGCCAGCGTGCGGTGAGCGGGCCGCGATCCGTCAACACCCGGTAGGAGCCGTCCGGACTGCGCTCGATGCCGGTCACCCGGTGGCCGAAGTGGAAGACAGTACCGTTCACGGCCGCCTGCTCGGCCAGCGCGACGGTGGCAGTGAAGGTGCAGGTCACGCTCTCGCGCGGCACGAAGAGTCCTCTGACGACAGCGGGGTTAGCGGCCGGGGCGAGAGCGAGCACCCGGTCGCGCGTGAGCAGCTCGACGTCGGTCACGCCGTTCTCGAAGGCGTTGCGCCGCCAGCGCTCGAGCTCCTGCGCCTGTTCCTCATCGAGCGCAAGCATCACGGCGCCGGTGCGGAGGATCGGGACACCGAGTTCCGGCGCCTCCTGCTGCCAGAGCCACCAGCCCTCGGCGACCAGCCTGGCTTCCCGCGTCCCCGGCTTGGCATCGAAGCCGGTGTGCAGGATGCTGCTGTTGGCCTTGCTGGCCCCCTCGGCGACATCCCAGCCTTGCTCCACCACTCCGACGCGCACCGGGGAGCGAACTAGCTCGCGGGCGATGGCGCAGCCGATGACACCCGCGCCGACAATCAGGTAGTCGTAGTCGCACGCTCCAGGAATCGCGCCCACGGCGTCACCCCGGCAAGTGCAACATCACCCGGAAGCGGACACGATCACCGCGGTAAAGATCCTTGGCGTACTCCACCGGCAGCCCGGTGGAGGTGAAGGCCAACCGCTCCCAGAGCATCAGCGGCGTTCCCTCGGGCACGCCGAGCACCTCGGCCTCGAAGCGGCGGGCCAGCGTCGGCTCCAATGTCTGCTCGGCGCGCACCAGCGCCAGGCCGTACTCCTCGTCGAGGATCCGGTAGATCGAGCGGCGCTGGAGATCGAAGCGATCGAGGCCAGGACAGAGCTTCACCGGGAAGTGCGAGTACTCGAGCGCCACCGGCTGGTTGTTGCCGGTGCGCAGCCGGACGATGCGGTACACCTGATCGCCCAGCGAGAGGTTGAGGAGCTGGCAGAGCTTGCGGCTCGCCGGGATGGTCTCGACGGAGAGCACTTGGGCGCCGGGTTCGAGCCCGTGGCGGCGCATGGTCTCGGTGAAGCTGAGCAACAGGTGCGCCGGGACATCGACCTTCGGGTCGGCCACATATGTGCCGCTGCCCTGCACCCGCCGGAGGAGCCCCTTGCTGACGAGGTCGCTGATGGCCTGCCGGATGGTACCGCGGCTGGCACCGAACTCGGCGACCAGCTCGCGCTCGGCCGGGATGCGCGTGCCCGGCGGCCACTCGCCCGACTGGATGCGCTCGGCCAGCGCCTCCCGGATCTGGATATAGAGGGGAACTGTCACCGTCACCGCTCCGCTCGCTGCTTTGGTCTAGATGTCTAGACCATTATCGAGGCGGCGGCGATGGCTGTCAAGCCCGCAGCACGCTGAGGGTCGACCACGCTCTACCACCCTCACCCGCGCGTTGTGGGAGAGGGGGCGCCCAAAGAGCGCGGCGAGGGGGAGTAGCCCGCTTCAGCCGCCTGGGTCGCAACGCGCTACGGCGCTGCACGGCCTCCGAGACGGGCCGCGATGCGGCCCGTCGGGCGCGGGCCATCCCCTCGCCGGCCGACCGCCCACGCATTCCGCCAGCAATGCGACACCAGTGGAGAACATGACAGTAACGTGACAACCACCTTGGCGCCGACCGATCGATCAAGTGGATCAGCAGGCAGGGCGCGACACGAGGACGCTGGGGCCTGGCGGTGTCGTCCTCGCCTCGCTCGGCACCCCCGGCAACGGGCGCGAGGGCCTGGGCGGGGCTAGCATCGCGTCTGCCGTCCCGGGGAGCCGCGCTCGATGCACCGGGGAAACCCCGCACGTGCACGGGGCGTTGGCTCGGGCCGCCGGTCGAGAGGTCGCTGTGACGCTGCCCGCCGGGCAGGAAGTCAGAAGAGGCCCGCCTTCAGGAAGGCCAGGCCGAAGAGGAGCGCGACCAGGAGCAGGGTCACCAGCACGCCGAGCAGCGCCGGCAACCAGAGCGGGCCACCCGCACCCGGCTCCTCCGGCGGCTCTGCCTGGGCGCGCCCGTCTGGGCGGTCAGTTTCGGGCTCGGTCACCGTCCCCGCCTCCACAGCCACGCACTCGGTGGCGAGACGCCCTCCCGGCCCGTACGGACGAGGAGTGGAGCCATGGTGCGGCTCCTTGTGTCGTCCCGAAGCCGCTGTTGGCCAAGAGCTTCTTACCGTACGGCAACACTCGCGCGCCGCGGCTGTCCTTGGGCCGGCTGCTCCGAGGGCGGGACTGCTGCGGAGCGGCCGACCCTACCTCGCGCGCTGCTCGCAGAGCTGGCGCGTGAGCATCGCCTGGCCGATGTGCTCCCGGTTGTGCTCGATCGCGTGCAGCACCCACCAGATTCCTGGGAACCGCCGGTTCAGCCGGTCGCCGGCGGGCGTGCGCACCGTCGCCAAATCCTCCTCAGTCAGGCGATCGATCCGGGCCAGCGACTCGGCCTCCACGGAGTCGATCAACTGGAGCAGCGCCGCGGTGTCCGGCGCCTGGTAGCGGAAGGCGGCCTCCCGGTCGCGCTGGATCGTCTCGCCGAGCGCCACGGCCAGTAGGAAGCGCTCGGCATCGAGCAGGTGCGCGTACAACACGGCAAGCGAGTTCATCTCCGGGCCGGGCGACCAGTTCAGTGCCTCGGCGTCCAGCCCCTGGATCAGCTCGCGCATCGCCTGGTGCTGCTCGCGCAGCGCCTGCCGAAGACCGTCGCGCAGCACCTCGATCCCCTGAGCCATCCGTGTCCTCCTCTTTTCCAGCCCTCACCGGCGCAAGCGACGCCACCCTTCGGCGCGCTCCTCCTCGAGGAGTTGCTCGAAGAGTGCCCGGTAGCTCGCGTAGCGGCCACAGTCGACCTCGCCCGCCTCGACGGCCGCCCGCACAGCACAACCGGGCTCCGCCAGGTGCCGACAGTCGGCATAGTAGCATGCGCCGAGATAGGGACGGAACTCGGGGAAGCAGCGATCCAGATCCTCGGCCTCGACGCCCCAGAGGCCGAGCGTGCCGATGCCAGGGGTATCGGCGATGAAGGTCTGCTCGTCGAGCTGGATCAACGAGGTGACCGTGGTCGTATGACGACCACGCCCGGTGGCCTCGCTGAGCTCGCCGATCCGGATGTCCAGATCCGGCCGGAAGGCCTTCACCAGGCTCGACTTGCCCACGCCGGACGGGCCGGCGAGCGCCGAGAGCTTGCCGGCAAGACACGACCACAGCTCCTCCAGCCCGGTGCCGGTGAGCGCGCTTGTTTCGACGACCGGGTACCCAGCCCTCCGGTACGGGTCGAAGAGGCGGCGCTTGCTGCCGTCGGCGTCGAGGTCGATCTTGTTGACGCAGACGACTGCCGGGATCTCCTGCGCCTCGGCGATCACCAGGAACCGGTCGAGCATCGGCAGGCTCGGCTCTGGCTGGGCCACCGCGAACACCGCCACGAGCTGATCCGGGTTAGCGACGATGACCTGCTCGGCGTCCTCCGCGCCGCGGGCACGCCGCGAGAGCACCCGCAGCCTCGGTGCCACCGCCTCGATGACGCCCTCTCCGGGAGCCACCTGGCGCACCTCGACCCGATCGCCGACCGCGACGATGTCGGTCTTGCGCCGCTCGCGCTTCAGGCTGCCCCGCACGATACAGCGGAGCACGCCCGCGGGCGTCAGGACGTCGTAGTACTGGCCATACGCGCGAATGACGATGTTCGGCAATCGATCCGAACTCACCTCGCACCTTCCACCGCGGCAGCAATCCGGCGGTGCCCCTACACACCTCTTGCTCGCTCGCGTCGCTGGGAGTCTACCAAGCGGCGAGCGCTGCGGCAGCGGGGATAGGACGAGACCAGCTAGCGTTCTGGCCTGCCAGTGGCCACTACCGGCAGGGTGACCTCGCGCTCGGCCCGCTCCGACGCGGCCAGTAGTGAGACCGGTAGCGACAGCGTGTGGAGGGCCAGGTAGCTGAGGCTGCCGAAGAGCAGGGCCACGATGCCCGAGTGCGCGAGGGACGCGATGAGGCTGAGCCGGCTCAGCACGAGCAGGGCGCCGCTAGCCGACTGCGCCAGTACCAGCCCGAGCGCGACCAGGCTTCCCCAGAAGAGGTCTGGCCGCTGCCGACGCCAGCGAGCCGCGTAAAGCGCCAGGGCAGCCAGCAGCAGCGTGCCGGCGAGTGCTGCCAGGCGGTGCAGGAAGACGGCCCCGACCGGCCCGGAGAACCCGGGGACGAGCTGGCCCTGGCATAGCGGCCAATCGAGGCAGGCCAGGCTGGCGTTCGAGTGCCGAACGTAGGCACCAAGGTAGACGACCAGATAGGTAAAGCCGACCGCGCCCCAGGCGAGCAGCCCGAAGCCGGGCGGTGGCGGCAACGAGCGGTACCGCTCCCCGCGGCCCTCCTCGCAGAGCACGGCTGCCATCAGCAGCACGCTGGCGAAGGCGGTAAGGGAGACGCCGAAGTGCAACGCCATCACCAGCGGTGACTGCGGCGCCAGGACGGCCCAGGCACCGAGGCCGGACTGCACCAGGAGCATCAGCACCATGAGCGGCAAGAGTACTTGGATCTCGCGTCGCGAGCGCCAGTAGCGGAGGACGCCGGCAGCCAGCGCGACCATCAGCAGGCCCTCGAGGCCGGTGATCAGCCGGTGGCTGTACTCAATCACGGTCGGCAGCGTCAGCTCCGGGATGAACTGGCCGTGACACAGCGGCCAGGAGCGCCCGCAGCCCTTCCCGGAGCCGGTCGTCGTCACCGTCGCCCCCAGCATGACCACGAGGAACATGCCAACCGCCGTCGTCACGGCCAGCCGCCGCACCAGGTTCCGCCCGCGCCCTTCGCCCACCGGTTCCCGCCTCCTCTCACGCGACCGCGATCGACCCTGGCACGCTACAGTCGTAGTCGCTGCGAAGGATAGCGCAGGCCGGCAGCGACGCACCGGCCCCGAGAGTAGCCGCGAAGGGGAGATGGCGTCGACACCCAGCCGAGCCGGGGAAGACCGGCCAACCTGGTGCCGTCAAGATGCCTGAGCGCCGGCCCACGCTCGCGCACACTGCGGCCGTCTGTACTGCTCGACCCCGAGGCTCAGGCGCTTCGCCGCTCGCCTGGCACCAGGCCGATCAGGCGGAGGAAGGCCTCGATCTTCTCCAGTTCCCAGAGACTCATGTCGACCGTCACCGTGAGCGAGACACCGGGCTGAGCGGGGACAGTCCAGCGCTCGGCCTGAGGGGACGCTGGTGACGACGGCGTAAGCTTCGTCGCTGTTCGTTCGCCCGGTTCAGCGCTGGTTTCAGCCCGGAGCGCCTGGAGGCGGGACGAGAGATCGGGAGCCAGGACGAGCCGCGACGGCTGACCTCGAACTCCGCGACGGAAAACTCCCAGTCCGGCCTCGTCGGCCAGCCGGAAGAAGAAGGTTCGGGCCTCTTCCACCCGGTTGCGCGGCTGGCCGAGCCGCATGTCGACCTGCCAGACCCGCTCGACCCAGGGCGCGTCCACCACGCTCAGCCCTTCGGCCAGGGCTCGCTCCAGGACGACCCCATAGGGCGGATAGCGCACGATGGCGCGGGCGAGCTCTGCTCGCCGCTCGTCGTCGCCGGTCGCATAGGCCAGCCTCCGGCCGTCCTCGGTGAGGCGAATCTCCGCCCCGTCCTCCCGGTCAATCAGACCGAGCTGCTCGAGGGCGTTCAGGGTCTCCCGCAAAGGCTCACCGCCACCGAGGCGCGCCTCCAGCGCCGTGCGCTCGATTCCCTTTCCCTTGGCGTACTCGATGACCTGGAAGAGCAGCCGGGGATCGGTGCGATACGGGAGCAGGATCTCCATCGCGCGCCTCCGCTTGTTCACGCAGAGTGTTGCGGTACGTGACGTACCATTACCTCCAGTATGCCACGTAGACCCAATCCCGGCAAGTATTGCCAAGCGGAAGGCAACCCTTCCAGTCACGTGAGTCAGCAAGCAGGAGTCGCCACGCGACTTGCGGCAGCCGTCGGCCCGGAGCAAGCGCCTAGGCGACTCCCTGCTCGTCCAGTGGCCTGGGGGTACCCTCGACTCGGCACACCTCATCCTCCTCACTGGCGAGCAGCCGCCAGAACTAGGACTGCCGCTCGCCGGGGTCACGACCGCAGCAGCCAGCCCAGCAGGCGCAGCGGGCTCGACCGCCGCCGCTCCCAAGCCCGCCGCGCCGAGATGTGGGCAGCGGACAGCCGCTCGTGGGCGAGCTCACCCGAAGCGAGACGACCAGTTCGCCGTGCAGCCCTGGAGTAGACCCACGCACGCCTCGCTATTCAGCACGTTATACTGGAATCAAACTCAAGACCAAAGTCATTGAGTACTCGCGTGGAAACATGGTAGACTGTGGTCGGTAGCCAGGCGATGGCCGATCGTGCCGTGGCGAGGTGAAGAGTGTGAGCAGAGCGGAGCGCCGATCGACCGGCGAGCCGGCAGCGGAGCTGCCCCGCGCCGCCTCGGGCCACTCGGAGGCGGGGGAACCGCCCGCGGAGCGGTCGGGGGACGACGTTCGCCGCCGCGGCTGGTTCTGGCACTGGAACACCCTCATCACCCAGTTCGCGCCCTTGATCGGCCTCAAAGGTGTGGGGCTCCTCAACTCCTACACCGTCTGGACTGACCGCCGCCAGGACTCCCCGTATCAGGGCTACGCCTTCCCCAGCCAGCAAGCCGAAGCCGCTTTCTACGGAGAGGAGCGCGTCGAGCTGATCACCATCAACAAGATCCTGGTCGCCCTCGACCTGATCGAGATCCGCAAGGAGATGGTCACCCGCGTTGACGAGGCTGGCCACCGCTGGAGGGTGCCTCATAACTTCTACCGGGTGAAGGATCGGCCCGAGGGCTTCTCCCTCACGCCCGAGGCTGTCCTCCGCGTCGTCGAGCTCGCCGCTCGCGACCAGGCGGTCTACCGCTACATCCGCCATATCTTCTCCGACCGCTTCGCCCCGATTGACCGCGAGAACGTCTGGCACCAGATCCTGCCGGTCGTCCGCCAGCACGCCACTTGGCAGCAACTCGCTCAGCGCGCCGCCGAGGAGGAGGCACGCGCCTCTGCCCGCACCCGCGCTGGCCACACCCGTCGCCGCCAGCTCCAGTCACCCGGCACAGTGACGCCGAGTCACCCCCAGGCAGGCCACGCCGAGAGCCCTTCGACCTTTGTTGACGAGAGCAACCATGGTTCACAGCTCGATGTTGCACCGAGCAACAACGGTCCACCGCCGGTTGTTGTTGAGAGCAGCAGTTGTTGGATCGCTTCCGCGCCAAGCAGTGTTGGCGAGGGCAACGACGATGGGAGGAGCAGCGTTGCACAGTCCAACAGGACGTATTACCAAGAGCAGGATACTACGACGACAACGGATACACCTGAGCCGATCGATCCTGAGGACAGTGCTGGTTCACCTGCGGCGCTGGCTCCCGCGCCGGTTATCGGGCAGATACCTCCGCCCGACCTCGCGGCCGGCCCACTGCCCGAGCCTTCGCCCGAAGTGGTCGCCTGTTACCAGGCCGCCAACGGCCGGCCAGCGACGCCGCTCGAGCGCCAGCTCCTGGGCGAACTCGAACGGGAGTTCAGCGAGGCAGCTCGGCTGCAAGACGCTGCGCCTTCGGAGTGGCTGGTGGCAGCCATCCGCGAGGCGGTCAGCAGCGGGTCGAGCTTCGTCGCGCCGAAGCGGATCCGCGAGATCTTGGCCCGCTGGGTCGTCGAGGGGAGTGCAGGCTCTTCCGGAGCGACCAGGACCTCCGCCAAGCCGGGGGATGATCGGGTTCGGCCGGGCTCGCCGCCGGACGCGAGAGAGCTGAGCAGGAGAGGCATATTGTCCCGAGTTCCAGCACCTGATCGGGCTACGGTGCCGCCTGGCCGATCGCAGCGCCGTGGCCGGCAGCTCGATGCGGGAGGGGCGCGGCCTCGCCCGGTGAGCCGCCTCCTCTCCGAGGCAGAGGAGGCGATCGGCCCGCCGTCGCTGGGAAGCGACGAGGCCTTGGTCGCGCTCCCGCCAGAGGCCGCCCAGCGGCTGGCTGCCGCGCTGACTGCCGCCCTCGGCATCCCGATCCAGTTGGTTACCCCTTCATCGGTGGAGGCGACCGCTCTCCATCCGAATCCGACGCCATCACCGACAGCCCTCCCCGGTGCTCCAGCCGTGCCGCCGATCCGCTTGCCCGATGGGCTGACCAACTACCAGCTCTGGGCCATGGCGCAAGAACTGCTGCAGGCGCGGCTCCCGCCGGCGAGCTTCGAGAGCTGGATCCGGCCGGCCATGCTGCTGGGCCTGTCAGAGGGCGGCGACCTCATCCTCGGCGCGCCGAGCCGGGCTGCCTGCCGGCGGTTGGAGGGGCGGCTACGGCCAGCGATCGAGGCGGCGCTCTCGGAACTTCTCGGCCGTCCGGTGGTGATCCAGACAGTCGTCATCCAGGAGTGGCTCAGCCAGCGGAGCCTCGATCTCTCTCCGCCCGGCCAGGATGCGCCACCGGCTTCGCACGGCTAGCCTGGCGCCTGTAGCCACTGGACGGACATCAGGCAATACCCTCTGATCGACGCGAGACGGGAACACCTCTGGCCTCCGGCAGCGCGATGAGCAGGGGATGACAGACGCGCCAGCGCGCTAATCAGCCGAGCGGGATCGGCCGGCGGCCGCCGGGCGGCGCTCGCCCCCAACTCTCGGCTCGCCGGCAGGAAGTGCTTGCCAGAGCCAGATCGCAGCCGCCAGGAGCAGGGCTCCCATTGCCACAAAGGCCACGCGGATGCTGAAGGCCGCTGCCAGAGCAGTACCGCCGAGCGGCCCGACAAAGCCACCGACGGCGGTCGCAGTCGTGGTAAACCCATACACCGTGCCTCGCCGCTCGGGAGGTGTCAGGTGGGCGATCAGCGCGTTGGCGGTCGGCAGCATGCCGCCGGAGGCGACGCCGAAGACGGCTTGCAGCAGCACCAAGTGGGTAACGGACTGGGCAGCGGCCAGGGGGAGGTAGGTCAAGCTAGCGAGCAGGCTGGTCGCGATCAGTAGCTGGCGCATGCCGAACTGGTCACCGGCCCGGCCGATCACGATCGAGGCGACCGCGCTGGTCAGCCCGGCAATGCCGATCGAGAGCCCGGCCATCGAGTTGACCGCGCCTGATCCTCGAAGGAGCTGCTCGACCATTAAGGGAACGATCGGCTGGAGCGCGCCGCTCGCGCTCCGCAGGGCCAGCAGGCCCCCGATCACCGCCAGCAGTGCCGGCTGCCAGAGCAGGCTTATGGCGGAGAGACCGGCGCTCCGGCCGCCGGTCTCCGGCGCCGGCCGCTCGAACTGCTCGTGGACGAGCAGGAGCACGATCCACCCGCCGGTGAAGAGCATCGAGCCGGCCAGCAGGAACGTGAGCCGGTAGCCGAAGGCGTCGGCCAGCACGCCGCCCAGCAACGGGCCGACGGCCGAGCCGGAGAAGACGGCCATCTGCATCAGCCCCAGCCCATAGCCGAGTCGCTCCTTCGGCACGGTGCTGGCGGCGAGGGTCGTCGAGGCTGCGACGGTGCCGGTGAAGGCTCCCTCGGCGAAGCGGAGCGCCAGGAGTTGCCAGGGGCTGGTGGCGAGCGCCATCAGCGAGATCGTCAGCGACCCAGCGAACATGGCGCGCAGCACCATGAGCTTGCGGCCGTAGCGATCGGCGAGCGTGCCCCAGATCGGTGCCACGATCGCCATAATCGCGGCGCCACCAGCATTGATGGCACCAGCCCACAGTGCCTGCTGCTCGAAGGTCTTGGCGCCGAGTTCGGCGACGTAAAAGGGGAGAAACGGGGTTCGAAGACTAAACCCGATGATCGTCAACGTCTGGGCGACCCACAGCGCGTAGAGCGTCCGTCGCCAGGATCGCGGAACCTCACTCACGAACAGCCATGTCTCCTCCGCCCGAAGCCCGACCCGCTCGCTTCCGCGTTCCTGCTCGGTCGGGCCCCCTGCCATCGGTGACCTGCGGGCCAGTCTACGCCGCGCGCGCCTGCCTCGCAACCAGCGGACGGCCGCGCCGGCTGGATGCCGCCGGTACCCACACCCGTTGACACCGCGCGCCCCGGCTGTCAGACTGGCAACTATCCAGGCGACGTTGTCCGCTGGCACCAGGTTCCGCGAGTCCACGCGCCGATCTCTCACCGAGCGGTGTCGCCGGTGTCCTGTCCCTGCTCGCGTCGCAGCGAAGGAGGGCCCCATGACAGCCCAGCCGTTCCACCTCCAGGAGACGACGATCGACCGTATCCATGCTGCCCTGCGCTCGCGGGAGATCACCTGCCGCGAGCTGGTCGAGCGCTACCTCGCGCGTATCGATGCCTACGACAAGAAAGGGCCGGAGATCAACGCCATCATCACGGTGAATCCGAGAGCGCTGGACGACGCCGACGCGCTGGATCGCTCCTTCCAGCAGACCGGCGAGCTCTCCGGCCCGCTCCACGGCATCCCGGTCCTGCTCAAGGACCAGGTCGAGACGAAAGAGATGCCGACGACCTTCGGCTCGATCGCCTTCAGGGAGTACCTGCCCGCCGACGACGCGACCGTCGTGAAGAAGCTGCGCGCGGCGGGCGCGGTCATCCTCGCCAAGACCAACCTGCCCGACTTCGCCACCTCCTGGTTCGCCTTCTCCTCGGCCGGCGGCGAGACCAAAAATCCCTACGCGCTCGACCGCGACCCCGGCGGTTCGAGCAGCGGCACCGGCGCTGGCGTGGCCGCCAACCTCGGCGCCGTCGGCATCGGTGAGGACACCGGCGGCTCGATCCGCGTGCCCGCCTCGTTCAACAGCCTCGTCGGCCTGCGAGTCTCGACCGGCCTGATCAGCCGGGTCGGCCTGTCGCCGCTGGTCGTCTTCCAGGACACGGCTGGCCCGATGACGCGCACCGTGCGCGACACCGCGATCCTGCTGGACGTGCTGGTGGGCTACGACCCGGCCGATCCCTACACCGTCGCCGCGCTCTGCGCGCGCATCCCCGAGACCTACACGAGTTCCCTGGTCGAGGACGGGCTGCGCGGCGCGCGGATCGGGGTCGTGCGGCAGGCCTTCGGCTCGGACAGCGATGCCGATTCCCGTAAGGTCAACGAGGTCGTCAACCGCGCGCTCACGACGCTGAACGAGGCCGGCGCCGAGCTGGTCGACCCGGTGGAGATCCCCGACCTGCTGGACTTCATCGTGACGACCTCGCTCTACCTGGCGCAGTCGCGCCACGACATCAACGCCTTCCTGGCCGCCCGGTCGGGGGCCCCGGCGCGCACGATCGAGGAGCTGTACAGCACCAACCAGTTCCACCCGCTCCTCGACCTCTTCGCCGACATCGCCCGCGGGCCGGCCAACCCGGAAGAGGAGCCCGACTACTACAAGCGCCTGACCGCTCGGGAGCGGTTCCAGCGCACGATCCTGAACGTGATGGGCCTGTACCGGCTCGACGTTCTCCTCTACCCGGACATGCAGGTGCTGCCGCCGCTGCGGAGCGACCTCTACGCCGGGCGCTGGACGACCCTGACCTTCCCCACCAACACGCTGATCGCCTCCCAGGCTGGCCTGCCGGCTATCTCCGTGCCGGCGGGCTTTACCGAGGAGGGGATACCGGTCGGGATCGAGCTGGTGGGGAAGCTCTACGATGAGCCGACCCTGCTGCGGCTGGCGTACGGGTACGAGCGGGCCAGCGCCGCTCGCCGGCCGCCGGCTAGCGCGCCGCCGCTGCCCGGCGAGCGTTGAGGTTACAGGGTGGTGCTCGCCGTAGTGGATAACGGCGTCGATGCGGCTATCGCGCCGGGTTCCTCCCGGCGCGATAGCCCGGTGTTGTCGCCCTGGACCTGTGAGCCATCGCGGGGGGAGTACTCCTCGGCGCTGAGCCAAACCACCGCGTGCAGGGCAGGTCTGGTCGAGACGGCCAAGAGAGCTGCCCTCGCAGAGCGAGCGTTACCTCCGGGCGGTGTGCCCAGGGAGCGGGGCGGCCTGTGCGCTCCCCATCAAGGCGGGCTAGCTCCAGGTACAGGCGCCGGCCGACGGAGGCGGCAAACCCCGGGTACCGAGCGACGCGCTAGGCCCGCACGGCCGCAGCGTCACCCTATGAGTGCGGTCTACCGGCATCCTTACAAGGGGGTACTCGCCGACTCTCGCGTCTCGTACCGAGCGGCTAGACCAAAAGCCCTATTGATAAACAAAGCGTTCGATGCTACGCTCATCCTAGCATATTTCAGGGTAAGGAGAGTACATTGTCAGGGGCATGTCGCGGCTTCGCCTGCAAGCTCGTGATCTGTGCGACTGTGGCATTGCTTCTCCCAGCTCTTGCCCCCTCGGCGGAGACGCTGGCCTACTCTTGTCTCTCCCATTGCTATGGAACCGTTACCTGGAATGGCCTGGTGGACGGCGGGAATGTAAATATCTCGGTCAACAACACATACATGAACAACGGCGTATATTTCATCACTAATGAGTTATGGTTAAATGATATTGGTCCTACCTGTACAATTGACGGATTGCCTGTCAATGTCTCTTGGGTAGAGGTGGGCATGATGGCACAGGGAGGGAATTACTTCTACTTCTGGGCTGACTGTCGTCCCGGTTCTTTGTTCGTTTCCCATCGCCTCGCTAATGTGCCGTCGAGTGATTTCGGCAAGACGCCATACTTCGAAATCACCCGGGTCTCATCCAGCTCTTTCAAGGTCTCGGTTGTCAGTCCCAATTACGTCCGGACCGAGTATTCGCAGAGCAACAGCATGGTACCCGACCAGATCGTGATCGGCGAGGAGCTGTACGGGACATCCGGCGGCTGGGCGGACGAGGCGAGCTGGACCAGTAGCCAGTACATTCACAGTGGGTACCACTATTACCAGACCCGAGATGGAGACCGCAAGGACATCAACGCCCCAGTGCAGGCGTGGTGGGCGGTGGTGCCGGCGCCGGGGAATAACGGCGGAGACTGGCGCGCCCGGTGCGGCTGCGGCTCCTGACCACGAGTTATGGAGGAGGATACCATGCGCCGCGTCACGCAGAACCCGGTCGGGCGCGTCGGACAGGGGGTCATCGTCCTGGTGCTGGGTGCTCTGGCGCTCGCGGTCGCCCTGCTCGGCCCCGGGCTGGCCGGCGGCGCCGGGACGGATGGGAGCCCGCTCGGCAGCGCGGTGGGCGTGACCCCCACCGCCGCCCCGGTCGTCACCCAGCCGCCCGGCCCTAAGCCGGAGCACCCGGTGGCGCAGGAGCCCTTCCCCGGCACTCCGGCCATCCGGCCATCGCGCACCCCGACGGACCCGCTGACGCCGGCCTTCACTGAGCAGGACGTGCGAGCGTACCTGGAGCGGGCCTATCCGGACTCGGTTCTCCTCCAGATGGAGTGCCTGCCCGCGCGGGAGGTCGAAGCACGGTTCGATCTCGGGCCCGGTGAGTTCGGGGATCGCCTGCTCTGCGTCGTTACGGTGCAGGGTGAGTTCTCGATCGGGGTGCCCGCTGATCCCCCGCGGGTGGTCGTCTTCCACCGGGCGTACCTCATCTTCGACGGCCGTACGGGGAATGAGCTCGGGCTTCTAGCCTAGCGCTCTCGCGCTCGCCAGGGCCGAGAGGAGGGGCGGCGGTTCGTGCGCCCGGTGCGGCTGCTGCGGTCGACCCTCAACCGTTGGGGAGGATGCCATGTGCCGCAGCAGGCAATACCTTGCCGAGCACAGCGAGTGGGGGATCACCGTCCTGGTGCCAGCCGCTCGCTCGGGGCCGACGTAGCGGGCGATGATCTCCTCGTTGAGCCCGTTCTGCAGTGACACGATGTACCCGTCAGGCGCCAGCAGCGAGGCGTACTGCTCCATGGCCGCCTCGGTGAAGTGCCCCTTGACGCAGAGCAGGACGATCTCGAGCGGGCCACGCAGCTCCTCGGGCAGCGCCGCCCGAACCGGGTAGCGCCGGTCGCCGCGGATACCGGTGATCCGCAGCCCCTCGGCGTTCATGATCCGCACGTGCTCGGGCACGACGTCGACCAGCAGGACGTCGTAGCCGGCCTGGGCCAGGAAGGCGCCGACCGTCCCGCCGATCGCCCCGGCACCGATGACGGTGATGCGTGCCATTTCTGCGCTCCCTTCGCATTGCCAGGTCTCCGGCCATCTCTGGGCTGTCGCACTAGCTGGTGCTGCCCAGCAACCCGCTCCCTGGCGAGCCGTCGTTTGCTTCCCGCGCCTCCCGCAGGGTGCCTCGCCGGGGCCGGCGAGGGCATACTATCTCACCGGCCGGGATGACGCAGCCCGGCGATATCCCCGCGCCTGGCTCGAACATGACGATGAAGGCGGGCCGACCGTGGCCGTATGCCCGGCAGGTAGCGGGAGCGGGTGGTATCCTGCTGGCCGCGAACCGGGCACAGGCGGGGTCGGAACCTGACCCGGGGGAGGTGACTGTGGGGACGCTGACGCCGCAATGGCGCTCTCGAATCACGCTGCTCCTCGTGCTGCTGCTTTTCGGCTCCCTCCTGCCGGCTCCTCGAGCGAGCGCTGGCGACCGGGGCAGCGGCGCGCGGGCGGCGGCGACCGGCTGGATCGTCTGGCTCGAGCCGGGGGCACTGGGCGATCCGAGGCTGCGTCAGGCGCTGGCCGGACTCGAGGCACGCCCCATCGCTCCAGGCGGTGATCAGCTCGCGATCGAGTTCGCCGACGTGCGGCAGGCGGCCGATCGGGTGGCCCGGCTGCTCGGGCAGCCGGAGATCCGCTACCTGGAGCCGGAGGTCCGCTACTTCTTCCAGTACGAGCCGAACGATGAGCTCTTCGCCGAGCAGAGCTGGGCGGCCATCACCCGTCTCCCCGAAGCCTGGGATCTGACGACCGGCCGTAACGACCTGGTCGTGGCCGTGATCGACTCTGGGATCTACGCCGATCACCCCGACCTGGCCGGCAAAGTGTTGCCGGGATACGACTACCTGCGCCGTGACCCGGATCCCGACGACGAGGTGGGCCACGGCACGGCGGTGGCCGGGATCATCGCGGCTCACGCGGACGATGCCCAGGGAATCGCGGGCGCGGCCGGCTCGGTGATGCTCTTGCCGCTCAAGGTGGGCGACGCCAGCGGTGCCTCCTCAGCCACCATCGCCGAGGCGATCTACGCCGCAGTCGAGCAGGGCGCGGCCGTCATCAACCTGAGCCTGGGGGCGGACACCCCGAGCGCCACGCTGGAGCGGGCCATCGACTACGCCTATGAGCAGCGGGTCGTCGTGGTCGCTGCCGCCGGGAACAAGCCGGACGCTGTCACCTTCCCGGCCAGCTACGCTAAGACGATCTCGGTCGGCGGCACGGCGGCCGACGGCACCACTCTGGCCGACTTCTCCTCGCGCATCACCCGGGTCGATCTCGTCGCCCCCGCGGTAGATAACCTGACGACGAGCTGGGATGGCACCGACGCGGGCTGGAGAGCAGTCTCGGGTACCTCGTTCTCGGCCCCGATCGTCTCCGGAACCGTCGCGCTGATGCGCTCGGTCCAGCCGACGCTCACCGTCGAGCAGACCCGGAGCTTGCTCACGAGGACGGCCCGGCCGCTGGCGCCAGCGGGCCAGCCCGGCGCTGGCGCCGGGCTGCTCGATGCCGGGGCGGCGGTTCGCCAGGCGCTCCTACCCAGCCTGGCTTGGACGTGGCAGGTCGCTGACCGGCCGGTCAGCGAAGGCCTTGCCCAGCGCACCTGGCTCTGGGGGCCGTACGCCTTCTCGGTTCGGACAGAGCCGTACAACGAGGCGCCCCAAGGAGCCAGGCTGGTCGCCTACTTCGATAAGGCGCGCATGGAGGTGACCCGGCCAGAGGCCGCGCACGATTCCCCCTGGTACGTGACCAACGGGCTGCTCGTGCGCGAGCTGATCACTGGTCAGATCCAGGTCGGAGATACAACCTTCGTGCCGGCTGCGCCGGCCCAGATCCCCGTTGCCGGCGACCCGAACGATACGCTCGGCCCCACCTATGCCTCGTTTGCTGGCCTGCTCGCGGTGCCGCCACCAGAGGCGGGGGCCACGATCGTTCAGACCATCGATCGCAGCGGCCAGGTCGGCGTCGATGAGCGCTTCGCTGGCTACGGCGTCGTCACTGGCCCGCTGATCCCGGAGACGAACCATCGCGTGGCCAGTGTCTTCTGGGAGTACCTCAACAGCCAGGGTGTGCTCTACCAGGGTGGGGAGTATGTGACTGGCCTGCTCTTCGACCCGGCCTTCTACGCCACCGGCTTCCCGATCACCGAGGCCTACTGGACTCGAGCGACGGTGGCCGGTGAGGTGCGGGACGTGCTGGTGCAGTGCTTCGAGCGGCGCTGTCTCACCTATACGCCGGCTAACCCGGCGGGCTGGCAGGTCGAGATGGGCAACGTGGGCCGGCACTACTATCGCTGGCGCTACGGCGAGCCGCCGTACGAGCCGGCGCCCGACGACCCGATGGCGGTGGCATTACGGCTCGGCTAGCGCCGCAGCGGGGCGAGGGCCTCAGCCGCGCTTCCAGGTTCGGAAAGCGTGGAGCAATTCGGCTTTGGCACGCTCGGGGATCATCTCCTCCGTGATCCGGCCCAGCAGCTCGATTGTCTGCCGCATCTGCTCTAAATACGTCCGGCAGCCAGGGCACGTGACCAGGTGTGCCTCGAAGCGCACCCGATCCTCCGGTGACAGGGTTCCCTCGAGGTACTCGGTCACCAGCTCCACGAGCTCCTGGCAGGTCAGTTCCTGTTCGTCGTCCATCATCCGTTGCCTTATTGTTCACGCAAATACTGCTCGAGCGCGCGCCGTACTCGCGAGCGGGCGCGGTGCAGCAGCACGCGCTGGTTCGCCTCGCTGACCCCGAGCGCGGCGCACACCTCGCTGGGCGTCCACCCCTCGATGTCGCGTAGCGTGATGACCTCTCGCTGGTGGAGTGGAAGTGCCTCGATCACCTGTCGAATATACGTGTAGGTCTCCCGAGCGACAAGGCGATCCTCGAGCCCGCTCCAAGGCTCTGGAAACGCGTTCCAGTGATGCGGCCATGTGGGGTGATCGCCGGGCAGGAAGCGCTCTGGCTCGACCGCTGGCTCGTCCGGCTCGGATGCTGGGTTCCAGAACGCCGAGAACGGGATACTCCGGGCTTCCCGGTGGCGCCGGGTTCTGGCGCAGTTGAGGAGAATATGGAAGATCCAGGTCTTCAGTGAGGCACGACCTTCGAACCGGTCGATGCCCTGGAGCACACCCAGCCAGGTCTCCTGGGCCACTTCCTCAGCCACCGCCCGGTCGGCCACGTAGATCATCGCCAGTCGCACCAGCGCCGTGTGGTACCGCTCAAGCAGCTCGGTGAACGCGCCCTCGTCGCCCGCGCGCAGCGCCTCGACTAACCGCCTGTCGTCTTCGGAGGCGGCCGGGGACGAGGGATCGAGAGGGGCAGAACCGGCCATTGTGCCCGTCTCCGTCTACTCGGCGATGGGGTCGGGCGACGCCGTCGCCGGAGCGACGGAGAGTGCGCCATGCCCCCTGGATGCGCCCTAGTGTAGCGTATCCTGAACGCCCTGGGATCCACCTCAGGCTCTGAGGGGCGATCGGCTTCCTGGTTTGGAGTGAAGGTAGCGTAACCGCCAGGAAGGTAGGGGCGAATGAGCAATCAGACTACTCTATAGTAGGGTACCATCGCTGCACAGAGAATGGTTCCGGTGGGCGCTTACGTCGCGCTCTCAGCAGGTGCGACGGGGTGATAAGCCCGAGCATCTCGCTCCGGGTTGCTCTCCCAGTCCCCTCGAAACTCGGTGTAACGAATCGAGGAGAGGCGAGACTATACCGCAAGAACCTCGTGGATGGGTCTACACACGATGAACTCCCAGCCTCGCTCGAGGGTACGCCCTGGTGAATAGGCGAGCGCTGGCGGGCGCTCGCCCGCGCTGGGACTCGTGGGACCGGATGGTGTGGAAGGGAGAAGTCGATGCTCACCCGATGGCGCCCCAATGCGCGAAGAGCTCTGAGGATCGCGGTTCTGGCTACCGGGCTGGCGCTCATCCCGGCCGGAGTGGTATCGGCCAGCGCGGCCCCGCCAGCGAGTTGCATGGGTCATGAGGCCTCCAGCGTGTCTCCACCGGGCTCCTCCAGCGAAGCCCCCGGAGGGATATCGGACTTTCTGCCCGAGCTCCGCAGCTTCGTCAGCTTCTTCGCCCGCCTGCACGAGGGCTCTCATGAGGCCTGCGACGCGGCGGTCGAATGACGTTCTCTGGAAAGACGGCCCAGCGGGCTCTCAGGAGGTCTGCGACACGGAGACCATATAATCTGTAGTTAGGCCGACAGGACGATGGCGGCCCATGTACCGTCAACCAATGCTCGGAGGTACACGATGAACGAAGTGATGGATCAAGCGAAGGCTGAGGCGTTCGCCGGAAGGATGACGGCGCTGCTCAATGACGCGTTCGTGGGAATGCTGGTGAGCATCGGGCATCAGACCCGCCTCTTCGATGCCATGGCGGAACTGCCGGCGGCGAGCAGTGACGCCATTGCCCAAGCCGCCGGGCTTCAGGAGCGCTACGTGCGGGAGTGGCTCGGGGGCATGGTCGTGGCGCGGATCGTGTCATATGACCCAGCCACTCAGACGTACGTGCTTCCTCGTGAGCACGCCGCCTTCCTCACGCGATCAGCGGGCGCGGACAACCTCGCGTTTTTCACGCAGTACATCCGGCTGCTTTCCGCCGTTGAGGGGGACGTCGTCCGCGCATTCCGCGAAGGTGGGGGCGTCGGCTACGAGAAGTATCCCGACTTTCAACGGCTTCAGGCCGAGGAGAGCGCCAGGCTGTACGACACGGCGTTGGTGGAGGCGATCTTGCCCTTGGCTGATGGCGTAGTGGAGCGCCTGCGTTCTGGCATCGACGTGATCGATCTCGGGACCGGCCAAGGGCATGCCGTCAATGTGATGGCCCGTGCGTTCCCCAACAGCCGTTTCGTGGGTGTGGATTTCTCGGCTGAAGGCATCGAGGCCGCACGCGCCGAAGCGGCCAGTTGGAAGCTCCCGAACGCGCGCTTCGAGGTCGCCGACATCGCCGCCGGGCTGCCCGGGGAATTCGATCTCGTGACCGCGTTCGACGTCATTCACGATCTCGCCAAGCCCAAGGTCGTTCTGGCCAACATCTCCCGCGCCCTGCGTCCGGAAGGCGTCTTCCTCATGATGGACATGGCGGCTTCCAGCCACTTGGAAGAGAACCTCGACCACCCGTTCGGACCTGCGCTGTACGGGGCGTCGGTCATGCACTGCATGACGGTCTCACTGGCGCAGGGTGGCGAAGGACTAGGAACGATGTGGGGCGAACAGGTGGCGCAGGAATATCTGAAAGAGGCTGGGTTCTCCCACGTCCAGGTCCATCATCTGGAAGGCGATCCGATGCACGCGTTTTACGTGGCGCGCTGTTAATTTGATGTTGATTGGCGGCCCAACAACGGCACGAAATAGGAGGTTCGCATGATTTCAATTCAGGGGAGCGTCGAGATCCAGCGCCCAGTCGAAACCGTGTTCGACTTTCTTTCGGGTCTCGGAAATGCACCCAAATGGCAGCGCGGTGTCATCGAATCGAGGCGGACCTCAGAAGAACCCATGCGTGGGAACACAGTTTCACGAAACCGTGCGAACGATGGGGATGCGCTTCGAGGCCACGTGTGAAGTGACCGCCTTTGATTCACCGCGTAAGTTCAGCATGAGAGCTAATGGAAGGCTGGTTCACTCCGAGGGAGATTTCACGTTCGAACCGATAGCCGGGGGCGAGGCGACCCGCCTGAGTGTCTTTGCCTCCATGAAGATGAAGGGCTTGTGGCGCGTTCTCGAATGGATAGCTGGGCGCGAGATCAGGAAGGAGTCGCTGGCGGAGCTTGAAGGCATCAAGAAGGCGGTGGAAGATGATGATCGCAGTGATGGGCGCAGCCGGGCGCGTCGGGAGCCAGGTAGCCGACCTGCTCTTGCGTGAGGGCGCGAGCATCCGCGTGCTCGAGCACCGGCGGCCGCTCGCGACGCTCCGGCAGCGAGGCGCCGAGGTCATGATCGGCACGGCGCTCGACGATGAGGCTCTTCTGGCGCTATTCACAGGTGCCTCGGCAGCCCTCGTCCTGCTCCCAGAGGATCTGGCCGATCCGCAGTTCGTCGCGAACCGCTCGCGGATGAGCCGCGCAATCGCCAGCGCGCTGCGCGAGGCGCGGGTACCGTACGTCGTCGCGCTGAGCAGTGTCGGCGCCGATCGCGCCGACACTGCTGGCCCCCCGGCCGGGCTCTGGGAGTTCGAGCGGCATCTGTTCGGGCTCGATGAGACCAACGCGCTGGCGCTGCGGTCCGCGTTCTACATGGACAACCTGCTGGCAAACCTGCCGTTGATTCAGATGCAGCGGATCAACGGCAGCGCGGTCAGAGGCGACCTGCGATTCCCCATGGTCGCGACCCGGGACGTTGCTCAGGAGGCCGCAGGGCGCCTGATACGCCGCGACTTCGCCGGGCATCAGGTCAAGCTGCTCCTGGGGCCGGAAGACGTGAGCATGGAGGAGGCGACCAGCCTCATCGGCTCGCTGCTGGGCCTCCCGGATCTGCCGTACATTCAGTTTCCTCCTGCGAGGGTGAAGGACGCACTCCGCGCGGCCGGCATGTCAGACGAGGTAGCGTCGCTGCTGGTCGGCATGCAGCTCGCCCTCAACCAGGGCCGGCCGTTCACCGGTATCCATCGAACGGTCGAATCGACCACACCCACCCGGCTGGTGGAGTTCCTCCGCGATGCCCTGGCTGTGGGGCGGGCTTGACCGGTAGCAGAAGGGGAGTCAGGATGACCTCGATGAACCTGCCGGCAATCGAGGCGAGGGCCGTTGCCGCGCTGCCCGAGCGCCTCCGCGGCACTGCTCCGTCCCTTGATCCGGTGACGTGGCCGAGGGGCAGCGCGTGATCGCGCTGCGGACGATCGCCCTGCCGGTCGCCGATGCGGTAGGCGTGGTGCCATACCTCGCGATCCAGAGCATGCTCGGCAGCAGCGCACCGCACGGGATGCACGACTACTAGAAGTCGCACCGGCTTATGGCGCTTACCGATGAGGTCATCGACACGATCGTCGGTCGCGTCGAATCGATCACATCACCCTTGTCACAGATCGTCGGCTTCGTGGTCGGCGGCGCCGTCCGTCGGGTCGACGCGGAGGCGACGCGTTCGGCATCGCAGTCTGGCCAGTGATCGATCCTGACGCCGATCGGCACCGGCGCTGGGTTCGGGGGTTGGGAGATGCGGCGCCCGCAGAGGTGTGGGTGTCTGCGCTACCTAACTTGTCCGACGAGGGCGCGGCCAGCGCGTGTGCCGTGCCATACTCTGGCCAGGAGACTCCATGTGCACGGGAGGAGGTCGGGGTGCCTGGCGGTTCCGGCGAGCTGTTCGAGCGCTTGAGCGATGCCTACGACGCCTGGTACGAGCGGTATCCCGGCAAGGTGATCTTCCCGCTCGAGGTCGCCTGCCTGCGCCCGCTGCTCGAGGGCCTGCCCCGCCCCTGGCTGGAGGTCGGGGTCGGCACTGGCCGCTTCGCGACCGCACTCGGAGTCGAGATCGGGCTCGACCCTGCGATGCGGCCGTTGCGGCTGGCACGCGAGCGCGGCGTGAGCGTCGTGTGCGGGCGGGGGGAACAGCTTCCATTCCGCGGTCAGACTTTCGGCGCCGTGCTGCTGGTGGTCACGCTGTGCTTCGTCGATGACCCGCTGGCTGTCCTCGCCGAGAGCCGGCGTGTCCTCCGGCGAGACGGGGCGGTGGTAGTAGGGATGGTGTTCGCCGACTCGCCCTGGGGGCAGCATTACCGCGCGCTCGGTGAGGCTGGGCATCCGTTCTACAGCGCGGCCCGCTTCCTCTCGCGTGGCGAGCTGCGAGATGCGCTCGCCACCGTGGGGCTGGTACCGATCCAGTTCTCCTCCACCCTGCGACAGCCACCTGGCGTCGAGGTGGTTCCGGAGCGGGTCTGGCCTGAAGACTGGGCCGATGCCGGCTTCTCCGGGTGGAAGGCCGTTCCGGCATAGCCAGCCGCAGTGCGCCGCGAGCGTCTGGACTCATTCGGCCGCTGGCGCAGTGCCGAAGAGGCGATCTCCGGCGTCGCCGAGTCCGGGCACGATGAAGCCCTGGTCGTTCAGCCGCTCGTCGAGCGCTGCCAGGTAGACGTGGAGATCGGGATCGGCCTGGAGGAGCTGCTGCACGCCGTACGGCGCGCCGATGATGCCGAGGAAGGAAATCGGGCCAGGGTAGGTCTGCCGCAGGAGCTTGACGGTGGCGACCGCCGAGCCCCCGGTGGCCAGCATCGGGTCGAGCAGCAACACGTGCCTGAGCCGGTGCAGTGGCCCGGGCAGGTTCTTGTAGTAGATGGTCGAGACCAGCGTCTGCTCGTCTCGCCGCGCTCCGACCAGGTAGATCGGCGCGGCCGGGACGAGCAGGCGCAGCGGCGCGATCATCCCCAGCCCGGCCCGCAGGATCGCCAGGGCGGCGAGACCGTCGGCCAGCCGGCCGCCGTTGGCCCGGGAGCCGGTCGGGCTGGCGACGGTCAAGCTCGAGAGTTCGGCATGCTGCAGCGCGTGCCACAGGAGGAAGCGGGTGAGCTCGTGCAGGCAGCGCTCGAACTCGGCCGGCGGGGTGCGCTGGTCGCGTGTGATCGTTAGGAGCGATGTGACCAGCGGGTGATCCAGCACGGTGAGCCGGGGGTGGCCGATGACCTCCTCGCGACTCGGCTGCGGCTTGCCGCGCATCGGGGTCGGAATCTCCAAGGTCGCCATCGAGCATCTCCTCGAACGCTTGTCGCTCGATTCGATCGCCTCGCTGCGCCGGTGAGCCGAGCCACGGCGCGGGGGCAGCGCAGAGATCGGGCAGGCGAGCGAACATCCTGGGGCGGGATTATACCGCGGGGTGCCGGAGGCGGGGTGAAGGCCGTCTTTTTCAGGATGTTCTGGGCTGAGGCTGGAGGTGCACCACTGGGCGTCCGAGCGGCTTCGCGGCAGCGTCGATGTGGTACGGCCAGGTGTATGCTCGATGCTCGCGCGGCGGAACTGGAGCCGGAGCCGCGCCCAGGGCGGCATGCGGCGGCCGGTGTCAACGTCGATGGAGGAGACTGCAGTGATGGCCGAGCAGTTCAATGCGCAGGCGCTCCAGGCGGCCCTGAACGAGGCCGTCAGGAAGCGGCGCCGCGACCAGGTTCGCGACCTCCTTCGGCAACTTCCTCCGGCGGACGCTGTCGACCTGCTGCGCGGGCTCTCGCCCGGTGACCTGGCGAGCGCCGTGGGGCTTCTCGGGGAGGAGGAGCTGGCCAGGCTGCTCGAGCAGGTCGAGACGTCCGTTGCCGTCCAGCTCCTCGTCAAGCTCAGCCGCTCGCAGGCGGCCGATGTGCTCGAGGAGATGGCGCCCGACGACGCCACCGACATCGTCGCCGAGCTGGAGCCGGCCCAGGCCGAGGCCATCCTGATCGAGATGGAGCCAGCGGAGGCGGAAGAGATCCGTGAACTCCTCGCCTACCCGCCGGACACCGCCGGTGGCCGCATGACGCCGGAGTTCGTCGCGATCCTGCCCGACCTCACCGCCAACGAGGCGCTGGCTGCTTTGCGGCGCCTGGCGAGCGAGGTGGAGACGATCAACTACGTCTACGTCGTCGACGCGCAGAACCATCTCCTCGGGGTGCTGAGCCTGCGCAACCTGGTGCTCGCGCCGCCCGGTACGCCGGTCAGCAAGATCACCGTCTACGATCCGGTCAAAGTTCGCGCCGACGCCGACCAGGAGGTCGCGGCCCGCCTGCTGGTCGAGCACCGGTTGCTCGCCATCCCGGTCGTCGATGCCGAGAACCGGCTGCTGGGCATCGTCACCGCCGACGACGCGGCGGACATCCTGGAGCGCGAGTTCAACGAGGACTACCTGCGGCTGGCCGGCACCGACGCCGAAGCCATGGAGCGGCGTCGGCCGGTGGACGTGGCCCGCCTCCGGTTGCCCTGGCTCCTCGGAACCATGGGGATCGAGCTGCTCGCCGGCCTGGTCATCGCGCGCTTCGACGCCGTGCTCCGGCAGGTGATCCTGCTCGCCTCGTTCATGCCCATCATCTCGGCCGTCTCCGGCAACGTCGGGTTGCAGGCGGCCGCTATCGTCGTGCGAGGGCTCGATACGGGGCACATCAGCCTGCGGCACTGGGCCCGGCAGGTCTCGAAGGAACTCGCCACGTCGTTTCTGATGGCGCTGGCCTGTGGGATCGTCCTCGGCGTCATCGGGGCGGTCTGGTCGAGGCATCTACCCTTCGGATTGGTCATCGGCGGGGCGCTGCTCTGCTCGATGGTCACCGCTGGCTTCATGGGCAGCGTCATTCCGATGCTCTCCAAGCGTCTCGGGTTCGACCCAGCGACCACCGCTGGCCCGTTCGAGACCGCCTTCCAGGACGTGGTCGGCTTCGCCGTCTTCCTCTGGCTGGCCTCCCTGCTCCTGCACTGGCTGCAGTAGGTGGAGCCTGCTAGCATCGCCCGGGCTGCAGCACCAGGCTCGGCCGAATTCCCGCTGTGAGCCCCTCACCCGTTTTCGACACCCCTCTCCCGTATCTGTGGGAGAGGGGCAGGGGGTGAGGGAGGTTACCCCTCTCCCGCACGCGGGGCAGGGGGTGAGGGCTTGTGTTAAACGTAGGGTGGCGAGCCGGCAAACCGGAATGGCTGGCGAGGAGTCGTGCTCACTCCCAGCCTGGCTGGCTCTGGACAGTGCACGGCGCTTCAGAAATACTGGTCAGCGACGACGTACCGGGGATGGAGACGCGAGTGGTCGGCAGCGGAGAAGGGGTGAGCGCCGGCCGCAGCGGCGATCGTTACCGGCTCAGCCGTGCTCCGGCCGGGCCGCAAGGGTCGCCAGGGGAAGGAGCCCTGCCATCGCGAGACGAGACCTCGGACAGAGCGGCGAGCACCTCGCCGATCCGGAGGCGACAGGCTCGTTTGTGGCGCGAGTGAACCGCTACCGGGAGAGCGTCGGGCAACAGCGCTTTGCCGGTGAGGATCCAGTGGTGTATCCCGCGTCATCGGCAGCGGAAGAAGTTGCCGCCGCGGCGATCGCCGCCGAGCGACTGGGCGGCCTGCTCCGGCTCGACGGCCGGGCGATCAGCCCGGCCGAAGACCTGGCGGCTGCCGAGTTGGATGCCGGGCTGCGCGCACTGTCCAATTGGGACATCCGGCTGGCCCGCTGGCGGTTAGCGCTCGCTGCCGGGTACGCCCACCTTCCTGAGCAGCAGCAACGGGTCAGCCTCGCGCGGGCGCTGGCCCAGACGGTGCGCGATCTGCTCTACGAGCCGCCTGGTCGCCCGCGGGTGAAGCCGGAAGCTCCAGTGCTCATGCTGCTGCCGACGCTGGATCGGCTGCCGCGGGAGGAGCTCGACTTCTACGCGGAAGAGGCGAAGCGCCTCGCCAGGCTCTGGCGGCAGGCCGGCAAGGACGATCTGCTCTGGAGCGGCTGGGCGCTGGCACGCGCGCGGGTGACCCTGCGCGACGGCGAGCCCGATGCCGCGCTGGCCTGGCTGCTCCGCATCTACCGGCGCAATCGCGCGCGCCTGCCGGCCGATGACCCCCTCGAGCGCCTGGTGCGGCCAGCCGAGGCGAGCGTTCTCCTCCTCCTGCCGTTGGCTGAAGGCCAGGACGAGGCCGAGCTGCGCAAGCTGGCCGAGGATGCCTCGCCGCATGACCTGCTGGTCGCGACCGTGGCGACCTTGAGCCAGGTCTGGAACACCGACCTGCTCCAGGTGAGTGACCGCTTCGCGCTGGTGCTCTTCCAGCGGCCTGAACTGGACAGGGAGCGTCCGACGTGAGCGGTGCGGCGACGGAATGGGCCAGCCAGGCAGCCGAGCGCGCCTGGCAGCAGCTTCGAGAGTCGACCGGCGAGCCGCAGTGGCTCGACGTGTCGATCCTGGTGCGACCGGTGGGTGAGCTCCGGCCCGGCCGCATCGTGCTCGAGGCGCTGACCGAGGACGAGCACCTGCTCGGTACCTGTGCGGTCTTCAACGGCGAGTGGTATCCCGGCTACCAGGGCTCGACTCCCTATTCCCACTATGCGCCGACGCTCTACCGCGTGCTGCTCGCTCGCCAGCGTCGCGGTGAGACCGAGCCGCTGCGCCTCCAGGTCTTGAAGGCGGTGGTCGCCCAGACGCGCAGCGGCAGGCTGCTGCCCGTCCTGCTCAAGTTCATCATCGCGCCGGAGCATACGCTCACCGGAGCGCAGCTCGAGCAGGTCTACGGCTGCCCGCTCCGGGTCTTCTACACGCGCTTCGTCGGCATCAGTTACGACGTTCTCCGCTCGCGTGAAAGTGGTGGCGATATCCGCGGGCGGGCTATCCACGAGGGGTACCGCCGGGCGGCCGCTGTCTTCGTGGCGGGTGGCGATCTGGAGCAGGCACGCATCGCTTACCTCGAGGGAGTGCGCCGCGTCTGGGTCGAGTGGTTGACCACGCTGTGCCTCAAGCTCAGCGCCGGGCCGCTTCAAGACCACCGGCAGCCGCTCGAGGTGGTCGACGAGATCCTGGACTACTGCCGGCACCGCTGGGAGGGGAAAGCCCTCCGACTGTACCTGGAGCGCCTCTTCTACGCGCCGTCGCGGGGCATCTCCGGGCGAGCGGATCGGATCGAGCAGCCGCTCGACGGTGGCCCGCTGCGGATCGTCGAGATCAAGACCAGCGGGATGGACGCCGAGCAGGATCCGCAGACCGGCGATCGCCACCCGGGTGGACTGCAAGCCCTAGCGTACCGGGAGATCCTGTACAGCCTCGGCGAGCAGCGTGCCGAGGCGGTGGTCGAAGAGATCCGAGGCGCGCGCATCAAGCCGCTGCCGCTCGAACAGCACCCGCTGACCCGCCGCCTCAGGCTGGATCTCTCGACCCGCGACGAGCGCGTCGTCGACCTCATCGCCCAGGCGCGCAACATCGGCTACTGTGTGTCGACTGGCCTCTTTACCGGCTACGACCGCTACCTGCTCGATCGGGCGGGCGACGACTGGCGGCTGCGCGAGTTAGGCGGCAGCTTCGAGTTCCTCCGGGACTGGCCGCCGTGCCGGATCTGCCCCGCGCAGCACCGGAGTGTCTGTCTCTATGGCACCAAACACGCTGGGCAGCCGCTTTACTCGCTCTTCCGCTATGCTCCCAACCGCCTCTTCGCCTACTGGGCCTGGTTCCACCGCCAGCTCAAGGCCGAGGAGCGAGCCTCGCGCGAGCTGCTCTTCCACCTGGTCAACACGCCGGCCGAAACGCTGGAGCAGTCCGAGGGGGTCACGATCGGCCGGCTGCGGCTGGCTCGGCAGGACGGACTCGATGCCATTTTTACCCGCGACGAGCGGATCGAGACGCGGATCCGCGAGGACGACCGGGTGCTGGTGACGCCGGAGACGCGCGCGCCTGGCCAGATCTTCTCGGTCGAGGGTACCGTGAAGGCCATGGGCGAGCGCGAACTCGTCGTCCGCCTGAATGACCGCGTCGCTGTCGAGGAAACCTACCGCGTCGACCTCGTCGGCGGGTACGACATGCGCCAGTGGCAACTCGAAGGGTTGACCGATTTCCTGGTGTCCGCCGTGGCCAGCACCGGCGTCCGGGGACGCAAGGTGCAGGCGGAGGAGCTTCCGCGCCTGGCGCGGATCCTGCTGGGCGTCGAGCGGCCATCCCTGCCAGGCCAGGCTCCGACGCCGCCAGCGCCCGACCTGAACGAGACCCAGCGGCGCGCGCTGGCAGCGGCGCTGGCGCTCCAGCCCGGAGACCTGCTGTTGATCCAGGGGCCACCCGGCACCGGCAAGACCTCGTTGATCGCCCACCTGGCGCGCACCTTTCTGGCCCGGCACCTCTTCGACTACGACGGCCGGGCTGAGCGAGACCACCGCCCGGTGCTCATCCTGACGAACACCCACCGCGCCGCCGACGAGGTCGTGCTTAAGCTGCTCGACCGGTTTCCGGAGGTGGCGCCGTTCGTCATCCGGATCGGTGCACGCCGTTCCGACATGGACGAGCGGGTCGCTCGCCAGACACTGGCCGAGCGGGCTGGTGCGCGCGAGGCGCTGGAACAGGCCGATCTGGCCCAAGACGGGGCCGGAGCCCTCTTCCGGCTGATCCGGCGAGCACAGACCTGCCACGACCATGGCGGCATCTTCGTCGGCACGCTGGGCTCAGCCGACTCCGCCGAGCTGCGGGGGCTCAGCTTCGAGCTGGTGATCGTCGACGAGGCTGGGCAGGCGACCGAGCCGGCCATGCTGCAAGCGCTGCGTCACCTCCCGCCTGGCTACGCTGGCCGCCTGGTGTTGGTCGGCGACCACCGCCAGCTCCCGCCGGTCGTCTCGGACGAGCTGATCCCCCCGCCGGTGCCCGAGGCATTCCGCCAGCTCGGCCTGGAAGCGGGCGACAGCCTGCGCACCTCGGCCTTCGAGCGGCTGGCTCGCCTCTACCCGCACGCGCTGATCACCCTGACCGAGCAGTACCGGATGAACGCGCCGATCTGTACCCTGGTCAGCGAGACCTTCTACGAGGGGCGCCTGGTACCCGGCACACGAACAGTCGCCGAGCAGACACTGGCTGGCTGGCTCGCCGACCTGGGGCTCTCCACGCCACCAGGCTCGGTCTGGAGCGGGCCGCCGGTCGTCCTGGTGACGACCGAGCGTGACCCGGGCGCGCGCGACAGCGGAGCGCGCTTCATTGCTGGCCGCTCGCCGGACGAGGCGCGTGACAACCCGCGCGAGGCGGAGGTCATCGCCACGCTGCTCGGCGGGCTCGTCTGCTCCCTACCCCCCGAGCTGCGCCGGGACGTAGCTCGGGGCATCGGCGTCATTTCCCCCTACCGGCGGCAGAACACTCGCATCCGGCAAGAGCTGCTGCGGCGTGACCCAGCGCTGGCCGAGGCACGGGTCGATACGGTCGATCGCTTTCAGGGCAGCGAGCGCGAGGTGATCGTGGTCAGCCTGGTCAACAGCAACGACGAGGCCGCCATCGGCCGGCTGCATGCCGACTGGCGCCGGATGAACGTCGCCATCTCCCGCGCGCGTCGGGCACTGGTCATCGTCGGTGACCGCTCGACGTTCACCCGCGACGCTGGCCGGCCGGAGGAGGACGAGGCCCGGCGGTACTACCGGGCGTTCTTCGCGGAGATCGAGCGACTGGAGCGGCAAGGGCAAGCACGCGTGCTCGAGAGCCAGAGCCTGTCGTGAGGAGGACGCCGATGGCCGATCCCCGGCGGATCCAGCAGCTCCTGAGCGAGATCGGTGAAGGCATCGCCTGCCGGCACTACCACGAGCCCCGAACCGGGATTCACTTCGGCCTGCTGGCCGGGCTCGGGCTGCTGACCCCGATCGACACGCGGATCCCACCGTGCGACGCGCACGGTTGTCCGCTGCTCGGACAGTGCGAGCATGAGGCCGACTTCGCGCCGGGTTCCAGCCCGCGCCAGCCCAAAGGCAACCGCAAGTTCCGCCGCGCGCCGGAGGGGGCCGCCGTCGCGGCGGACGCCGCGCTGCTCGAGCGCCTGGTGTCCGCGCACCGGCTGGCCAGGCTGGTCGCGAGCGCGCTGCGAGACGGGAAGGCCAGCATCTTCACTCTGGCCGAGGCACTGCTCGAGCATGACCTGGCTCAGGTGGAGTCGGGGGCAGCGAGCGTGCCACCCATTCGACGGCGTGAGTTGGGGGCCTATCTCCGGCTGCTGGAGGCGCTCGGCTGGGTGCGGTTCGAGGACGACGGCCTGACGCTCCGTGCCGTCCGGCTGCCGGTGCATCTGGCACCGCCCACCCAGCCTGGCGAGACAGCGTGAGCGGCGCGCCGCGCTGCTGGCGGCCAATCGCGCAAGGCAAGACATAAAGATCGTGAAGGGTCTCGAAGAGAGGGGAGGCGAGGCATGCCGACGACGATCACCGGGATTCAGGTTCACGACGTGCGGTTTCCGACCTCGCGGACGCTGGCCGGTTCCGACGCTATGCATCCGGATCCGGACTACTCCGCTGCCTACGTCGTCCTCGAGACCGACAGCTCTGGCCTCGAGGGCCACGGGCTCACTTTCACCATTGGCCGGGGTAACGAGCTGTGCGTCGCTGCTGTGCGCTCGCTGGCGCCCTTCGTGGTCGGGCAACGGCTGGAAGATATTACCGCGGACTTCGTCCGGTTCTGGTACCGGCTCACCGCCGACGGTCAGCTCCGCTGGGTGGGGCCGGAGAAGGGTGTGATCCACCTGGCCACCGCGGCCGTGGTCAACGCGGTCTGGGATCTCTGGGCGAGGGCCGAGGGCAAGCCGGTCTGGAAGCTGCTGGCCGATCTCACCCCGGAGCAACTCGTCTCCTGCATCCCCTTCCGCCACATCACCGACGCGCTGACGCCGGACGAGGCGCTCGAGATCCTGCGGCGGCAGGCTCCCTCGCGTGCCGAGCGTGAGCAGGAGCTGCTGGCGAAGGGCTACCCGGCCTACACGACCTCGGCCGGCTGGCTCGGCTACCCGGACGAGCAGGTACTGGCGCTCAGCCGGGAGGCGGTGGCCCAGGGCTTCGACGCCATCAAGATGAAGGTGGGAGAGGATCTGGAAGCCGACCGCCGCCGGGCTCACCTGATCCGAGAGGCGATCGGGCCGGGGCGCAAGCTGATGATGGACGCGAACCAGCGCTGGGACGTACCGGAGGCGATCGCCTGGATGCGGGAGCTGGCCGAGTTCGACCCCTGGTGGATCGAGGAGCCGACGCACCCGGACGACGTGCTGGGCCACGCGAATATTGCGCGCGAGCTTGCCCCGATCGGCGTGGCGACCGGCGAGCACTGCGCCAACCGGGTGCTCTTCAAGCAATTGATGCAGGCGCAGGCCATTCGCTTCTGCCAGATCGATGCCTGCCGGCTCGGAGGGGTGAACGAGGTGCTGGCGGTGCTGTTGCTGGCGGCCAAGTTCGGGGTGCCGGTCTGCCCGCACGCTGGCGGGGTGGGGCTGTGCGAGTACGTGCAGCACCTGGCGATGTTCGACTTCATCGCCGTGAGTGGCTCGATGGAGAACCGGGTGATTGAGTACGTCGATCACCTGCACGAGCACTTCCTCGACCCGGTGGTGATCCGAGAGGCCCGCTACCAGGTTCCGACGCAGCCAGGCTACAGCATCGCCATGAAGCCGGAATCGCTGGAGACCTATGCCTATCCCGACGGCCCCGTCTGGCGCGAGCTGGCATCGGGCGGCTGAGTGGCCTGAGTGGGACGGCAGTCCATCCTCCACCTAGGAATCTCTTCCTATCCCGCTCACGGCCGGCACGGTCGAACCCCGACTATGGGAGGAGTTCGACCGTGCGTGACATCTATATTGGAAGACAGCCGATCTACGACCGCGGGCTCGAGGTCGCCGGCTACGAGCTGTACCTGCAGCCGATCGGGGCCCGTGCGAACGGCGGCTTGGAGAGCAAGCGCGCGGCCGCGCAGCTCGTGCTCGACACGCTGGTCGAGATCGGCCTGGACGCGATCGTCGGCGACAAGCTCGCCTTTCTCAACCTGCCGAGCGAGCTGGTTCTCTTGCTGCTAGAGGATCTCGTCCCAGCGCTGCCTGGTGAGCGGCTCGTCGTCCAGCTCGACGAGCGGGTCGCGGCCGATCACTCGGTGCTCGAGGTGGCCAAGCGCTTGATGGCCGCAGGCTGCGCGGTAGCCGTGGATGGATTCGCCGGACAGTCGGCTCTGCTCCCGCTGATTGAGATAGCGGATGTCGTGAGGGTGGACGCGCGGGGGCGCGATGCCGCGGCGCTTCGGGAACTCATGACACCGCTCCAGCGCCACGGCGTCCGGCTGCTGGCCGGTGGGGTCGAGAGCTATCAAGACTTCGCCCGCTGCCGCGATCTGGGCTTCGACTACTTTCAGGGTTCCTTCCTCTACCAGCCCGACGTCGTCCGTGGCCGGCGCAGCCCGGCGAGCCGAACGCCGCTGCTGCTGCTGACCCGGCTGCAAGATCCGGAGGCCGACTTCGCCGAGCTCGAGGCGCTGATCTCCCAGGACGTCGGCTTGACCTACAAGCTGCTGCGCCTCGTCAACTCCGTCTGGTATGGCCGCCGCACGCGGATCGAGTCGGTGCGGCAGGCGCTGCTCCTGCTCGGCACGCGGCTGGTCAGCGCGTGGCTTAGCTTGATCGTGATGGCTGGTGTCACCGGCAAACCGCACGAGCTGATGACCACCGCGATCGTCCGCGCGCGGATGTGCGAGCTGCTGGCCGGGGCGATGGGTCGGTTCAACCGGGAGAGCTACTTCCTGGTCGGCTTGCTCTCGGTGCTGGACGCGCTCCTCGACCTGCCGATGTCGAAGGTGGTGGAGATGCTGCCGCTGTCTGAAGACGTGGCCCGCGCGCTGCTGGAGCACGAGGGCGAGCTGGGCGAGGTACTGGCCAGCGTGCTAGCCTACGAGCAGGCGAACTGGGATGGGGTAGACCGGACTGGCCTGCGTCCCAGCCTCGTCACCGAGGCGTTCCTGGACTCGGTCGGCTTCGCGCGTGATGTCCGAGCCGTGCTGCGAGCCTAGCCCCGGAGCCGGCATGGGATAGCGTACGGCGGAACCACTCCGAGCAGCCCGCACTTGCCGCCAGCGCTGGTGAGCATCACTGCCCTCACACGCGCATGGGCGTTGGATGGCATCAGGTGACTCTAATCGCCGGCAGCCGAAGCTGGCGCCGCCTGGCGGAGCCAGCGCAGCCAGGCGAGAGTGACGAGCGCAGCGAGCAGGGCAACAATGGCAACGACCTGGGCCTCCTGCAAGCCCCAGAACCAGATTCGCTCCTGCCGCACAAAACTGATCACGAAGCGCCCGGCCGCATAGAGAGCGACGAAGGTGGCAAAGAGCGTACCCGGCGGCATCTGACGCTTGCGGAGCTGCCAGAGAACCACAAAGACCGCGAGGTTGAGCGCCATGTCGTACACCGGATAGGGGTGCGTGGGCACGTTGAGCAAGTCACGCGGCAGCAAGGCCTCCGGGTTCGTGTAGACAAACGCGAAGGGCCAGTTCGTCGGCGCGCCCCAGGCGTCGCCGTTCACGATGCAGCCGAATCGGCCGAATGCCTGGGCGAGCACGAGGCCGGGAGCGATGGAGTCAGCCAACTGGAGAAACGGGAGCCGAAAGATCCGGGACAGGATCGCGACGGTCAGGAGGCCCCCGGTCACCGCGCCGTAGATCGCTAGCCCACCCTCCTGGAACGCGAGGATTTTCAGAGGGTTCTCGATAAAGCGTTCCGGATACTCGAGGACGTGAAAGAGCCGGGCACCGAGGATGCCGCCGACGACTGTCCAGAAGACGAGGGTGTCGTAATTGGTGGGATAGATGCCGCGGCGCAACAGCTCACGCCGGGTGATGACAACCGCGATGATAATCGACACCGCGATCGCGAGCCCGTACCAGCGCAGCGTGAGCGGGCCGATCTGGGCAATGACCGGGTCGATCCCGATCTCGATGTGGAGCATCCCTGTACCTCCGGTTACCCTGGTTCCTACCCCCTAGTCTGCCACAGCCTGAACTGGATTCGCGATTCGTTGCGCTCCCTATCGGTTGCCTCGCAGCCGAGGCGGGCATACCGCCGGCCGCCATGCCCCCTTCGCGAGCTGGCGGCCGGCGTGACCGTCGCGATCGACTACTGGGCGGATCAGAGGGCTCCTGTGGAAGCAGTGATGACCGCGCTCGGCGTCGGTGCTACTTCACCTGCAGCTCGAAGGTGGCCTGCTGCGTTTTGCCATCCATGTCGACAGTGACGCGCACCTTCCACGTCCCCGCCATCGTCGGGGTGATCGCTGTCGTGTACGTTCCACCGCCAACGTCCGTTGCGACACCGGTGAGCTTCCCCATGTCCATGCCGGCGTGCTCGGCGACGACTTCGACGTTGGCCCCCGGTACCCCCTTCCCGCTCGCGTCCCTCACCTGGATAGTGAGCCTCGCCTCTTGGTTCGCAACGGGGGGATCTGGATCAACCGTGAGCGTGACCGTTGCCTTTCCCTCACCAGACGCCGTGTTGGTATCGGAGATGCTCCTTGAGCCACACGCCGCGAGTGTGGCGGCGAGCATCAGCAATGCCAGGATGCCAGTTGCCAGCCGGAACTCTGGGGCTCGCAGCATCGACATCGGCTCTCTCCCGTCCATTCTCACCAGTGCATCCGTGTTCATCGCGGGTATTCTCGAGAAGACCAGCGCTCAACCGCTCGCTGGCTCAACCACTATCTGCAGGATCATCCCACCCATCTCCTCACCGTTGTTGGTGGTGTGGTGCGGGACGTGGCAGTGGAGCAGCCAGGTACCAGGGTTCTCCGCGGTGAAGAGCAGGTCATAGGTCTCGCCTGCCCCGACGAGCTGGGTCACCGCGATTGGCCCATCCCAGGGGTAGCCGTCCTTGGCGATCACTTTGAAGGGCTGGCCGTGGAGGTGGATTGGATGCGGCACCTCGGAGGCGAAGTTGATCAACCGCAGCCGAACCCGCTGTCCCTGCTTGACCCGGATCGGCTCCGTCGCCGGGAAGGCCTTGCCGTTGATCGTGAAGAAATTGGTCATCGACATCCCAGGCATGCCCGGCATGTCCCCGAGCGGCTCTCCGGTCGCGGGATCGATGCCCCACTCCTGCAACACCAGCGGGATATCGAGATCGGCCTGCACGGAGTCGCCGTCCTTCGGCTCGATGACAAAGGCGCCGCCGAGGCCCCGCGTGGCTTGCGTGGCCTCGTAATGCGAGTGGTACATAAAGGTTCCCGCTTGAGTGACGGTGAACTCGTAGCTGAACTCCTCACCGGGCCCGACCGGTCGCTGCGTCACATCGGGCACGCCATCCATCGCGTTGGGTACCTCGATCCCATGCCAGTGGATGGTTGTCGGCTCGTCCAGTTCGTTGCGGAGGACGACGCGGATCGTGTCACCCTGGACAACCCGGATCGTCGGCCCCGGCACTTGCCCGTTGTAGGCGAGAGCGACCACCGAGACGTCGGGGAGGATCGGCCAGCGCACCGCGCTGACGGTCAGCCTGAACACCTTGACGTCACCGTCCATCGTGTACTCGAGTGGCTGGCCGCCCCGCTCGGCCTCAGCGAGTGGCACGCTGGAGGTCGGCGTCGCCCTCACCTCCTCGAGCGAAGCCGTCATACCTGGGCCATTCCCGGGAGTCGGCGTGCTGGAACGCGCAATCCACCAGACGCCGACCCCGCCGAGGAGCAGGGCGAGCACGATCAGCCCTAGGAGTACGGAACGCATGCTGGATTCTCCCTCCCGACACGCTTCGCGATCCGGTTGAACGGCGGCGGTGGCTGCGGGCCATACCTGATGGCCCGCCCGGCCGTCACAGCGTGAAGCGTTGCAGGAGGGCTTGTCTTTCCGGCCCAATCGGGCGTACTGATGGCGATGAGGGTGATCGGCTCTCGCCAGGACAATCGACAGGGGCGACAGCGAGTCTCGGCAGCGCTCCACCGAGCATGGCTGAGCGTGGCTCGACGCGTGCCTCCGACGTGGAGCAAGCCCCTCGAGGCGAGTCGTCACCAGGATGCACCAGGGCCGCATCATCGTACCACCGCTCTGGCACGCCGCCGTGAGCGTTGCCGTGAGCGTTGTAGAACTCGGGCTGCATACGCACGCTGAAGGGCCACTGGAAGGAGTGGTCAGCGTCGTAGAGTGTGAGGTGGAGTGCGACGGCCAGCGCGAGGAGCGCCGTCAACCCCACATGTTGCCGATGGTTCGCCAGATACCGTACCGCGCTCATCGTTGGCGCAGTTTACCACATGGCGCCTCAGGGTTCTGGCACTCCCGGTGAAGGGTACGCCGAGATGCCCGGCGGTTCGCTCCGGCTTCCGAGTGCTTTGCGGGCGTGGTTAGGTGGTGAATACTTGGGGGGCCACGCGGGGGCGGCGTGGCTGGGCTGGCGATGGGAGGAGCGAGCGTGGAGTCGCTGGC
>JADBJL010000016.1 GCA_014874455.1 Thermomicrobiaceae bacterium | reverse complement strand
CGCGGGAGCTTCGACCTCACCCTCGATCTCACCGTGCAGCGCGCCGGCCCCGGGACGCTGACCGTCTACGAGGTCTCGGCACGCGACGGCTCGCCGGTCAACGTGGTCGACATCCCAGTCATGCTGCAGCGCTAGTGGCAGGCCAGACGAGAGCGGTGCGAGGAGCGTCGGTAAGGTAGCACAATCGAAGCGAGGTTGCCGAGGAGGAGGCCGCCATGGTGCGCGAACGCGCGGTCGAGGTCGATGGAATCCGGATCTGGCTTGCTGAGGCCGGCGATCCGGCGCGATCGCCCCTGCTCGTGCTGCACGGGCTCTACGACCGGTGGGAGAGCTGGGAGCCGGTGCTGCCAGCGCTGGCCGAGCGCTTCCGGGTGCTCGCGCCCGACCTGCGCGGGCATGCCCGCAGCGCCTGGCCGGCTGATGGCTACCGGCTGGCTGACTATGCTTCCGACGCCGCGGCGCTGCTCGAGTCGGTCACCGGCGGGTCAGCGCACGTTGTCGGATTCTCGCTCGGCGCGCTGGTCGCGGCTGTGCTGGCCGGCACCCGGCCGGAGCTGGTCGAGGCCCTGGTGCTGGAGGATCCCCCGCTGGCGTCGTTCGGCGAGCCGGCCCGTGCCTGGCTGACCGCACTCCTCGAGGCCAAGCAGGCCGGTGAGGAGGCGGCCTACGAGCTCGCCCGCGAGCTTCACCCCGAGCGCGACGAGACGGAGTGGCGCCGGGAGGCGGCCTGGCTATGCGACACGGCGGACGGCCCCTTCCTGGCCTTGCTGGAGGGCGAGCACCGGCCAGATCCCTGGGCAGTGCTGCCATCGATCACCTGCCCCACGCTGGTGCTCCAGGCCGACCCGCTGGCCGGTGGAGCGCTGGACGACGAGAGCGCGGCGCGAGCGCTGGCGGCGCTGCCGCGCGGCACGCTCATGCGCTTCCCGGAGACCGGCCACGCGATCCACCGCGAGCGGCCAATGGAGTTCGTGGAGACTGTGCTCGAGTTCCTGGCATAACATTGTCCTGTCCCGTTGCTTGGCGCGTGAGCTCCATATAGACTGCGAGTGTCGGGGTAATACTGTAGGGGAACGGGGGCGTACGAATGAGCGGGAAGGCTGGCAGCTCACCGGTCGGTGGAGCGCGAGCTGTGCAGGCGGAGGGGTTGGTCGATCGCTTCTTCCAGCTCCGCGCGCTGGGTACCAATGTGCGCACGGAGCTGATGGCCGGACTGACGACGTTCATGGTGATGGCATACATCATCTTCGTCAACCCGGGGATCCTGAGCACGCCCAGCCCGCCGGACAAGCTGCCGATTTCGGCAGTCACGACCTCCACAGCGCTCGTCGCGGGCATCATGACGATCGCAATGGGCCTCGCCACCAACCGGGCGTACGCCATCGCCCCAGGGATGGGTCTCAACGCCGTCGTCGCCTTCCAGCTCATGGGCGCGATGGGGCTGACGGCGGCCGAAGCGATGGGGGTGATCGTGGCCGAGGGCCTCATCATCACGGTTCTGGTGCTCCTGGGGATCCGCCGCTACGTGATGACGGCTATCCCGCTCGAGCTGAAGCAGGCGATCTCGGTCGGGATCGGGCTCTTCATCCTCTTTATCGGCCTGGTGAACGGCGGCATCGTCGTCCCCGATCCGGCGACGCTCGTCCGGATGGGCGACCTGCGCGGCGTGCCGGTCTTCGTGACGGCAGTCGGGCTGCTACTGACGGTGTTCTTGATGGCACGCAACGTGCGCGGGGCGCTGCTCTGGGGCATCCTCGGCGCGACGGTGGTCGCGATCATCGCCCGTGCGGTGACCGGTACGGAGGCGTTTCCGCCAGGGGTGGCGCAGCTCCCCACGCAGTGGGTGGCCGCACCGGACTTCAGCCGGGTGGGTGACTTCAGCTTCGGCTTCTTCGCTAAGCTCGGGGTACTGACGGGAACCCTCGTGGTGCTCTCGATTATGATGGCGGACTTCTTCGACACGATGGGCACGCTGATCGGCGTGGGCCGCCAGGCCGGCTACTTGGACGAGCGGGGCGACCTCCCCCAGGCACAGCGCGCGCTGCTGGTCGACTCGCTGGCGGCAGTTGCCGGCGGAGCGGCGAGCGCATCGTCGGCAACGACCTACATCGAGTCGGCTGCCGGCGTGAGCGTCGGTGGCCGGAGTGGGCTCGTCTCGATCGTGGTCGGGGTCTTGTTCCTGCTCTCGATGCCGCTCTGGCCGCTGGTGGGGATCGTACCGGCACAGGCGACTGCTCCGGCGTTGATCGTCGTCGGCTGGATGATGATGGGTGTCTTGAGCCAGGCGGAGGCAGAAGCAGAGGGCGTGCGGAATGCGACTCAGCGCGGCATCAACTTCGCCGATATCGAGGTGGGCCTGCCGGTCGCAGTGACGATGCTGGTCATGCCGCTGACCTACAATATCACCAATGGCATCGGCGCTGGGTTCATCACCTGGACGCTGGTGAAGCTGTTCCGGGGCAAGACGCGCGAGATTCACCCGGTGATGTATGTCATTAGCCTGGCGTTCCTGGTCTACTTCCTGCGTCACAACCTCGGTCTCGCGATCTGACGCGCAGGCACTAGTGCGGTTGCTCGAAGAGGGGCGTGCTGAAGCACGCGAGCAACGCTTCAGCCGGGTTTGTCATCGCTCGAGGCCCACCAAGGAGGGCGAGGGCCGTGCCACCAGGAGACGAGTTCGACCGAGCTGTGCGAAGGGCGCTGTTGATCGTCCTGGTCGGGGTCGTGCTCCTCTGTTGCTTGGCGCTCGCGCTCGTCCTGCTGCTCACGAGTCAGGTGTTCCGCGATCCGCTGGAGTGAGCGAGAATATGGCCCTCTCGATCCGCCCGAACGAATCGCGGCGGCGCGTCCCGAAGGGAGCCTGCTGGCCACGCCGTTCGGTCAGTCACGACCGGCTGGTTGACTGTAACTAGACAGTATGCTGAACTGAGTCCGCAATCGGGCCGAGCAGGCGTTCGGGTGTGCGTATTCGCCACTGCTCGGGCGAAGTGCTCTCGCTCTCGTCTCCGAGACGGGTCGAGCGGTTCAGCGAAGGGGAGAGAGGATGGGCGAGCTCCACCGTACACGAGCACTCTATGCGGTCATCCCGGCGGGCGGCAGCGGCACGCGCCTCTGGCCGGCGAGCCGCAAGGGCCAGCCGAAGTTTCTGCTCCCATTACCCGGGCCGCGGTCGATGCTCCAGGCGACTGTCGACCGCCTATCGCCGCTGATGCCCTATAGCAACATCTATGTGGTGACCGGCAGTCCTCATGCCGTCGCCGTTGCCCGACAGCTCCCCGAGCTGCCGGAGGGGAACATTTTGGTCGAGCCCGCGCCACGTGGCACCGGGCCGGCGATCGGTCTCGGCGCGGCGCTGATCGCCCGCCGCGATCCGCATGCCGTGATGGGGTCGTTCGCCGCTGACCACCATGTGACCGAGCCGGAGCGGTTTCGCGCGGCAGTTCTTGCCGCCGTCCGGGCTGCTGAACAGGGCTCTCTCGTCACCATCGGGATCAAACCGACCTATCCAGAGACCGGCTACGGCTATATCCGCTGCGGCCGGCCACTGCTGGAGCATGACGGCTTCGTCATCCACGAGGTCGAGGAGTTCAAGGAAAAGCCGGATCGTGCAACGGCCGAGTCCTACCTTGGCAGCGGCCGCTATTTGTGGAACGCGAGCATGTTCGTCTGGCGTGCATCGACCCTGCTCGAGGAGATGCGACGCTTGCTCCCGGAGGTGTACCAAACACTCGAAACGATCGCTGCCATCTGGGGCGAGCCAGGCTACGAGGAGAAGCTCGCCGAACTCTGGCCACAGCTCCCGGAGGTCACGATCGACAACGGCATCATGGAGCGGAGTGACCGCGTGGCTGTCGTCCCGGCCGACTTCGGGTGGACGGATCTCGGTGACTGGCACAGCCTCGGCGAACTCCTCGGCGCTAGCGAGGGCGCGAACATTGCGGTTGGCTGCCCGGTGATCGCAGAGGACACCGAGTCGACCCTCGTCTACGGTCGGGGCCGAACGGTCGTGACGCTGGGCGTCAAGAACCTCGTGATCGTCGATACCGAGGACGTCGTCCTCGTCTGCGACCGCTCGCGCGCGCAGGATGTGCGCCGGATCGTCCGGCGCCTCGAAGAGGAAGGCAAACTCCTGCTGATCTGAGGGGGTGCTCTGGCGTGCGCCCGCCCTCATCGCTCGCCGCGCCTCGTCGAGGCGGTCTCCGAGCGCGGAGCGGATCGGCGGGCTCCGGCGCGACCGGAAGCGGGCGCTGGGCGAGGCTGTGCCCATGGCCTGGTGCCGACGATTGGCAGGCCTGGTTTCTCGGTGTGGCCGCAGTGGTAGACTGCGGCCACATGTTCGTCCCGGAGAAGGGGGTACTGACCGTGAGCTTGCGCGTCCTCCTGCTCGGCACCGGGTCGCCACGACCCACGCTCGAGCGGGCCAACACCGGCCAGGTCGTCTTCGCGGGAGGGCGACCGATCCTCGTCGACTGCGGGGCTGGCGTCATGCGCCGGCTACTGGAGGCCGGCCTCGACCCGGCGCGCGTCACGCTGCTCTTCTTGACCCACCTGCACTCGGATCACACCCTCGACTACGCCGAGTTCGTCCTGGGAAGCTGGGCAATGGGCCGAGGCGAGCTAGCGGTCTACGGCCCGCCGGGCACCGCGTGTCTCCACCGGCTGCTCCTGCTCGAACCCTACGCGGACGACATCGCGTACCGGGTCTCGGTGGGCCGCTCACCTGCCGGGGTGCTCGACGTGGCCATCCACGAGTGCCCGCTCGAACCGGGGGGCATCTACGACGACGGGAGCCTGCGGGTGCGGGCCGCGCCGGTGATCCACTCGGCGCCGACACTGGCTTTCCGGTTCGACTACGCCGGCAAGTCGCTGGTGATCTCAGGCGACACGGCGTACTGCCCGGCGCTGGTCGAGCTGGCGCGCGGTGCCGACGTGCTGGTGCACGATGCCTGCCTGGCTCCGGCGCTGGCGTTAGAGCCGAACCCGCTCTGGGGCAACCTGGCCGAGCGCCTGCGTCACCACCATGCGACACCGGCGGAGGCAGCCCGCGTCGCCCGCGAGGCCAACGTCCGGACGCTGGTGCTGACCCACTTCTTGCGTGGTGTCTACGAGGATGCCACGTTCGAGGAGGCCGAGCACGAATTCGATGGCGAGGTGATCGTGGGACGCGACCTTCTGGAGATCTCCTGTTGACGATAGGCCCGCGCCCTGGATGTGCCACTGTGCGTTGCCTCGAGTGGTTCCGTATACTCTGGTGTCGTGGCAGACAGCGCGGGCTGTCCTCCTCCGGCCAACGGCGCTCGGAGCGAGGATGCACCATGAGCGGTGCGGAGGCGAAGCAGCGATGGACGAGCAGGGACTGGAGCGAGACGTCTACGATGTGACTGTCATCGGCGGTGGGCCGGTGGGGCTGTTCGCCGCCTTCTATGCCGGCATGCGCGGGCTGAAGACCAAGATCATCGACAGCCTGCCGGAGCTGGGCGGCCAGCTCATCGCGGTCTACCCCGAGAAGTACATCTACGATGTGGCTGGCTTCCCCAAGATCCTGGCCAAGGACTACGTGGCGGGCGCGGTGGAGCAGGCTCTCTCCACCGGCGCGGTCGCCTGCCTGGAAGAAGCCGTCATCGGGCTGGAGCGGCTGGAGCCGGAGGGGCTGATCCGGCTGACGACGGACAAGCGAGAGCACTGGACGCGCACGGTGATCATCTGTGCCGGGATCGGCTCGTTCGAGCCCAAGCGGCTGGAGGCACCGGGGGTGCGGGAGTTCGAGGGCCGCGGCGTCCACTACCTGGTGCGTAGCCTGGAGGTATTCCGGGGCAAGGACGTGGTGATCATCGGCGGGGGCGACTCGGCGGTGGACTGGGCGCTCTCAGTGTACCCGCTGGCGCGGCAGGTGACGCTGATCCACCGCAGCAAGTTCCGGGCGCACGAGCGCTCGGTGCAACAGTTGCATGAGTCGCCGGTGCGGCTGTACTACCCCTTCTACGAAGTCAAGGAGGTTCGGGGAAATCACCACCTGGAGGAAGTGTACTTCCACCAGACCCGAACGGGCGAGGAGCACGTGGTGCCGGCGCAGGAGATGATCGTCGCCATCGGGTTTGCGGCGGATCTGGGGCCGATGAAGGCGTGGGGGCTGACGATCGAGCGCAACAGCATCGTGGTGGATCCACAGACGATGGCGACGGGGGTGCCGGGGGTGTTCGCGGCGGGGGACGTGGTGACCTACCCGAGCAAGTTCAAGCTGATCGCGACCGGGGTGGCGGAGGCGATCATCGCGGTCAACCACGCGGTGGTGTATATCGACCCGAGCGCCCGGCTAGACGCCGGTCACTCGACCAACATCATGGAGCGCCGGGAGAAGGCAGCCTCGGCCTCCTGAAGCATCCGAGAGCCAACCGCGGGCGTATAATGCACAAGTAGAGACGACGCCGTAGGGGGTAAACACTCCCATGAGCATCGCACGGGCAGGCGGGCCCGTTCGGTATTTGGGCTATCTGCTGGTCGTCTGGTGCCGAGCACGCCCGCTACGGCCGGTGCGCTTTAGGCGAGCTGCCCATCAGGCTTGGGCGATGACCATAACGTGAGGGTATTGACACGTCTCGAGAGGCCGTGTTATGGTCTCAACCGTCTCAGGGTCGTGGCAATGAAGCCGCCCCGACTGATGCTGAAGCCTGCGCATAGACCGGCCAGGTGATGGACAGTCAAGACTCTGACCGGGAGCTCCGAGCGAGGAGGAGACAGTGGCGCACTACATCGCCCGGCGCTTGCTGATGATCATCCCGACGCTGATCGCGATCTCGCTGATCACGTTCGTGATCATGCATGCCACGCCGGGCAGCCCCTTGCAGCCGATGGCGGCCAACGCGAACCCGTTGCCGCCTTCAGCTCAGCAGGCGCTGGCGCGCAAGTACGGGCTCGATAAGCCGTACTGGGAGCAGTATCTCCACTACCTGCGCAACATCTTCACACTCGACTTCGGCATGTCGTACCAGTACCAGACGCGGGAAGTGAAGGAGATCATCTGGAGAACATTCCCGGTGTCGTTGCATCTCGGCGCGATGGCGATGGCGCTGGCGATCCTGGTGGGGATCCCGTTCGGGGTGCTCGCAGCCATCAACCAGAACGGGCCGATCGACTATGCGGCGCGGGTTCTCGCGACACTGGGCGTTTCCGTGCCGAACTTCATCCTCGCGCTCTTCTTGATCGTCGGCTTCGTGCTCCTCCTCCCGGTTATCCCGCGCACCGGCGGATGGGAATCGCCGATCGACTGGGTCTTGCCCACGATCGCGCTGTCGCTGGGGCCGATCGGGATTATCGCTCGCTACACGCGTGCGAGCATGGTGGAGGTGATGGGGCAGGACTTCATCCGGACGGCGTACGCCAAGGGGCTGGCCGAGCGGCAAGTCATTCTGCGGCACGTACTCAAGAACGGGCTGATCCCACCGCTCACGATTCTGGGGCCGATGTTCGCCGCGATCGGCACCGGCTCGCCGTTCGTGGAGAAGATCTTCCGGGTGCCCGGCATGGGGCGCTTCTTCGTGGATAGCTTGATCTCTCGCGACTACCCGATGATCATGGCGGTGATCTTGCTGTACGGGGCATTCCTGGCCTTGATGAACCTGCTGGTCGACGTGCTTTACGGCGTCGTCGATCCGCGCATCCGGTTGGGCTAGCAGCGACCGCGGATCGAGCGAGGTGAGCAGGAACTGAGGGAGGCGTTGGATGACCACCACGGGTGCCGGCCTGACCGGCCGCGCCGAGCGTGCCGATGCGCTGATCTGGGCGGCACGCCCGCACCGGACGCTGTGGCGGGACGCCTTCGATCGCTTGATCGCTAACCGGCTGGCGATCGTCGGGGGCGTGATTATCCTCATCTTCGCGTTGATGGCTATCCTCGCCCCCATCATCTCACCCTATCCCTACGACCGGATCGACTACGGCGCGATCTCGCAGTATCCCACCTGGACAGGGAAGTATCCGCTCGGCACCGACCTGGTCGGCCGGGACATGCTCAGCCGGCTGATCTGGGGCGCGCAGGTCTCGATGGCGGTCGGGCTGGGTGCGCAGGTCATCGTCTTCCTGATCGGCGTGCCGATCGGCGCGCTCGCCGGCTATGCAGGCGGGAAAATCGATGCTATCGTCATGCGTTTCGTCGACGTGATGTACGCCTTCCCGCAGCTTCTCTTCGTGATCCTGATCATGACTGCGCTCGGGCGCGGGTTCCAGAACATCTTCATCGCTATCGGCGTCACCGGATGGGTGACGCTGTCGCGGCTTACGCGGGCCGAGTTCCTGGCGCTGCGCGAGCGCGACTTCGTCCTGGCTGCCCGGGCTGCTGGCGCGGGGCCCTGGCGGCTGATCAGCCGGCATCTCTTGCCCAACGCGCTCTCACCGATCATCGTGGCGCTGACGTTCGGGATCCCGCAAGCGATCTTTACCGAAGCGGCGCTCAGCTTCATCGGTATCGGGATCCCTGATCCACGGCCGAGTTGGGGCAAGATGGCTGGCGAATACCAGCAGTACATCACCTCGTACTGGTACATGTCGATCTTCCCGACCATTCTGATCGCGCTGCTGATGCTCTCGTTCACGTTCTTCGGCGATGGGTTGCGCGACGCACTCGACCCGCGCACACGGCGAAGCAAGTAGCAGGGGCTGGAAAGGAGGGGAGCCAAGCGGTACGAGACTGGCCCTGGCCGCAGTGGTCGGCGGCAGAGGTCTGCAGCGTTGGCAGTTGACGGCGTCGTCGCCGACGGACAATCGTCTGACCTCACCAAGAGGAGGAGAGTCATGAGCGATAAACTGCGCTGGTGGGAAGACCCCGAGCAGGTGGCCCTGCTCTGGAAACGGTTGCAGGTGATCAATGTTGACCGGCGCGACTTCATTCGCGTCGTGACCGCCGCTGGCGGGGCGACCGGTGCGGCGGTCGCGATGGCGGCTTGCCGCCGGGAGGAAGCCACGCCAGCGGCGCCGGCTGGGGCGGTCACGCCGCCGCCCGTGCCCACGCCGACCCCGCCGGTGGCCGTTGGCCCAACGCCGACGGCCCCGGCCGCGACGCCAACCCCCGCCGCGGCGGAGGAGCTTGCTGAGCAGCAAGTCTTCCGGGTCAACTTCGAGCGCGACCCGCAGAGCTTCGACTTCAACCGGGATCTCTATTGCGGTGGTGATTCGTCCGTTTTCGCGATGCTGGGGAAGTTCACGCCGGACAACGAGGCGGTGCCCGACATCGCCGAGCGGTGGGAGCCCAACGAGGACGCCTCGGTCTGGACGTTCTATATCCGCAAGGACTCCTATTGGAGCAACGGCGACCCGGTGACCGCGCACGACTACGAGTGGTCGTGGAAGCGCCAGCTCGATCCGGCCACGGCGGCCCCCTATGCCGGCTTCCTCTACGACATCAAGAACGCCGAGGCGTTTAACACCGAGCAGCCGGGGGTGACCCGCGACGACGTCGGCGTCAAGGCGCTCGACGACTACACCCTGGAAGTCACCCTCGAGGGGCCGCGCGGCTACTTCCCGATCCTCGCCACCTACATCGCGGCGGCGCCGGCCCACCGGCCGTCGGTCGAGAAGTATGGCGACAAGTGGACCGAGGCCGCGAACATCGTCGGCAACGGCCCCTTCAAGCTGGTCGAGTGGCGGCACGACGAGCTGGTGGTGCTGGAGAAGAACGAGAAGTACTGGAATGCCAAGAACATCACGCTCCAGCGCGTCGAGCGACCGATCATCCCCTCGGACGCGGTGCTCCAGGCCTACGAGAACAACGAGATCGACTGGATGTGGCGAGGGCCGCTGGGACAGCTCGAGCGCGTGCGCTCGGATCCGCAGCTCAGCAAGGAGTACCAGCAGTTCAACTTGTACGGCACGTGGTACCTCGTGCCGGATCCGAACTTCGAGCCGTACAAGCTCAAAGAGGTGCGGCGGGCCATGGCCCACGCCATCGACCGGGAGACGATCGTCAAGAGCGTGCTCAAGGGCCTCGCGACGGTCGCCCACACGTTCAACCCGCCGGGCATGCCGTATTACATGGAGGTCGACGACAAGATCCGCGAGCTGACCGAGTACAACCCGGACAAGGCGCGGCAGTTCCTCCAGGGTACACCGTATGAAGGCGGGAAGAACTGGCCGAGCGGGCTTACGCTCACCCACCGCGAGGAGGGTGACGCGCCGAAGGCCGCGGCAGATGCCATCATCCAAATGCTGAAGGACGTGCTCGGCCTCCAGCTCGAGCACGTGGTCGGTGAGCCGCGCGAGACCTACGAGCGGATGTGGAAGCACGAGATCCCGCTGATGTGGGTGCGCTGGTACATCGACTACCCGGATCCGGCCAACACCCTGTTCCAGGTCTGGTACTCCAAGGCACCGACTGGCCACCGGCACTCCTGGGCCAACGATCAGTTCGACCAGCTCGTGCTCCAGGCCAACGGCGAGACCGACCCGAAGAAGCGGTTCGAGCTCTACTACCAGGCGCAACTGATCCAGCTCGAGGAGGCCGCGGCGATCTACGTCTACAACCCGTGGAACTACGGCCTGATGAAGCCGTGGGTCACCAACCTGCCGCGTGACCGAAACGGCAACTTCACACCGGCCTGGAATATCTTCATCCGGGACTACGACTACTACAAGATCCTCAAGCACTAGGGCTCCGAAGCCTTACCCTCATCCCCCTCTCCCGCGAGTGCGGGAGAGGGGGAAAACGGGGGTTCAGAGCCCTCCAGACTGCCAGTCCGCCAGCGAGCAGCCGGCGACGCGCGGGCCGGTGGGGCCGGGGCTACCGGCCGGGCCCGGCTCGATCGTGATTCCCATGCCCTGATAGGCCGTCCAGGTGCCGGGGGCGGTCACGATCAGCGTTGCCCGCTGCGACGCATCCACGGTGAAGACGCCAGCGCTGACCCTCGTGTTGTCCGCCCGGATCAGCCAGACCTGGTACACCTGGCCCGGCACGAGCGGAGCCAGCCCATCGATGACGAGCACGCCGGTATCGCCCTCTTGCAGGTAAAGCCGGCCCACCACCGGCTGCCCCTGACCGGCCTCGGCGGTGACCGGAGCCCACCAGGCAGGCTGGGCCAGGATGCTCGCGATCTCGCCCTGCTCCGCGCGCAAGGCGTCCAGTTCTCTGCGGATCTGCCACTGGCCGTACAGCAGCATGGCCACTGCCCCGGTCAAGACCAACACCAGCGCTGCAGCCGTAGCCAGGACAGCCTGGGCCCAGCGGGGCAAGAGGCGCAGGGCCGGGCGGTCAGCGGTGCGGGTGACGCCGGCCTCGGCGGCAACTCGGGCCAGCACCCGATCACGGAGGCCCGGCGACGGTGCTTCCTGCGGCACGACGGTGCCGAGCAGCCCCAGCACGTCATCGAGCTGGCGCAGGTCTTCCCGACAGAAGGGACACTCGGCGAGGTGCTCCGCCATCCCGGCGGAATCCTCAGCGTCGAGCGCGCCGAGCGCGAAGGCCGGCAGCTCCTCGCTGGCGATTTCGTGCGTCAACTGACGTCGCTCCATACCCCGTCCCTCGTCAGGATCTCAGCCAGTCGTCGCAGCGCAGTGCGTACCCGTGTCTTGACCGTGCCCAGCGGCAGCCCCAGCGCGTCGGCCATCTCTCGCTGGGTGAGCCCGCGAAAGTACGCCAGCTCGATGACCTGCCGCTGGGCATCGCTCAGCTCGCCGAGCGCCTCATGCACCCGTGTCGCGAGCGCGACCGACCAGACATGCTCGTCTGGCCCAGGAGAGGGGTCGGGGACGTGGAGGTCTGCCCCTCTCGCGTCCGGGCGCGCCGGCCACCGCTCACGGCTGCTGCGGCGCAGGAGGTCGATCGCCCGGTTTCGGGTCACGCGCAGCAGCCAGGGGCCGAGCGGGCCGCGTTCTTCTAGATAGCGCTGAGGCTCGCGCCAGAGCTGGAGAAACACCTCCTGCGTCACGTCTTCAGCGGCTGCGCGGTCACGCAGGATATGGAGGGCCAGTGAATAGACCGAACGCGCATGCCGGTCGTACAGCAGCGCCAGTGCCTGGTGGTCTCGCCGCTGGAGGCTGGCCATCAACTCCTGGTCGCTCGGCTCGCGCGCCACAGCGACTTTGCCCTCTCTCGAACGATCGACGCGGTGACGAGACGCACGCGTCATTATGATACGCCGTTCAGCGTGAGATAGGATCTTCTCGGCTCGAATAGCCGGTGGCGCTACAGGGTCGCGACGACGCCACAGCTCTTCGAGACTCGGCGGGCCGGAACACAGGCCATTGGGCGTGGAAGCGTACGCGTGCGAGGCGGTGTGGCATGATGTTCCCAACGTCGCACCTAGGGGAAGGCGACGCGATCATGGTTCGGCGTATACGCGTCCTCGCGCTCTTCCTGGTCGTCGTGCTCGCGCTTACTTTGGGCTGTTCAGTGCGGCAGCCGACACCGACCGCCACGGCGACATCCCCGCCTGCAGCGACACCGAGTCCGATCCCGTCCGCCGCACCGACCCCGGCTGGAACTCTCGAGACGCCTAACCTCGCGACCGCCGTCGAGGAGGTCGCGCACGAAGTCTCTCCAGCGGTCGCGTTCGTTGCCGTGCGGAAGGTTGAGACGGATATCTTCGGCTTCGGCCAGGTCGTCGAGGGTGTCGGCTCTGGTGTGGTCTTCGACCAGCGGGGCTACATCCTAACGAACGATCACGTGGTCGGTGGTGCGCAGGAGATCACGGTCGTCCTGCCCGATGGTCGACAGTTCACTGGCCGGGTGGCTGGCCGTTCGCCAGCAGACGACATCGCGGTCATCAAAATCGATGGCGATAACCTGCCGGTCGCGAAGTTGGGCGATAGCGACACGCTGCGCGTTGGCCAGTGGGTAGTGGCGATCGGCAATGCGCTGGGGCTGGAAGGCGGCCCGACGGTCACGGCGGGCGTGGTCAGCGCGCTCAACCGCACGATCCAAGCTGGCCCCAACCAGCCCCCGTTCGGCCCGCTGATCCAGACGGACGCCGCGATCAACCCGGGGAACTCCGGCGGGCCGTTGGTCAACTTACAGGGCGAGGTGGTCGGCATCAACACGGCCAAGGTTCAGCAGGCTGAGGGGATCGGCTTCGCGATTCCGATTAACACGGCTAAGGAGATCGCGTCGCAGATCCTCGAGGCGCGGCCAGAGCCATACCTCGGCATCAGCGGTGTCACTGTTACCCAGCCGCTGGTGGTGCGGTTCAACCTGCCGATCGACCGTGGCGTGCTGGTCGTCGGAATCGCGCCTGGGAGCCCGGCAGAGCGAGCAGGGCTGATGCCCGGCGACATCATCGTGCGCTTCGATGGACAGGAGATCGCGCGGGTGAGCGATCTGGAGCAGGCGCTCCGGCGGCACCAGCCAGGAGACCGGGTGGAGGTGGTCATCAACCGGGAAGGCACCGAGCGATCGCTCACGGTCACGCTCGGCGAGGCGCCGGTGATCCGCTAGGTTGCCCGCGAGCCGGGCCTCGCCACACCGGGCGACGTGGATGATGCGCCGCTCAGGAGTGTGGCACATGGTCGAGACATCTCCCTGGATCGACGAGCTGTTCACCCGCCTGACGCGAGACCTCTTCCGCCCGCCACTGACCCAGCAGCGGCTGAGGTTCGAGGTCGAGGGGATCGCGCGCCTGCTGGAACTGCCCCCGCGGGCCTCCGTGCTCGTCCTGGCCAGCGGGGCCGGCACCGTGGCTATCGAGCTGGCGGCGCGTGGCTACGAGGTGACGGGCCTGGAGCCGTTGGAGGCGCTCCTGGAAGCGGCCCGCCAGGCGGCGCAGTCGCGCGGCGTGACCATGCGCTGGGTGCGCCGTGACCTGCGGCGCATCCTCTTCCGGAGCGCCTTCGACGCGGCCTACGCCGGCTCGCCGGTGCTCGGCCTGAGCGACGAGCGAGCCGAGGATCTGGAGCTGCTCCGCTCGGCCTGGCAGGCGCTCAAGCCGGGCGGGTCGCTGCTGCTCGATCTCCCGAACCGGGAATTCCTGGCCCGCGAGTTCGTCGAGCGAACCTGGGCCGAGCTCGACGGCGCCCGCGTGCTCGAGCGCCAGGAGTGGGACTTGCTCGCGAACGTGCTTCGCCTGGAGTGGCGCGTGCTGCTGCCGGGGGGCCGGGAAGTTGCAAGGGAGTTCCGTCTCCGGCTCTACGCGGCGCACGAGGTCGTAGCCCTCCTCCGGGAGGCCGGGTTCGAGGCAGTGGAGGCCTGGGGCGACTACGACGCCCGCGACTACGGCCTCTGGGCGCCTCGCTTGCTGGTGCGAGCGCGGCGGCCCGGGCTGGTGCCGGGCGAGGCGGTGGCGGGGGGCGGGGGGGGGGGGGCGGCC